>CAVJCN010000018.1:0-12384 GCA_963647945.1 Absicoccus sp.
CTCCAGCGTACTGGCGGCAAGGAAAAAATGAAAAAACAAGGTGGCGGCATGATTTTAGGTATTGGCATTGACATGGTAAGAATAAGCGAAATGAAGGCTTTGCTGGGAAATCTCAGCGACGGTGCCATTGACCTGCTCTTCTCGGAAAGGGAAAGGGCGGAATGTCAAGAAAAAACCTTGCCGGAGGAAAGTTATGCCGCCTGCTTTGCGGCAAAAGAGGCGGTTTTCAAGGCGGTGGCACATTTGTTGCCGGAAAAATCCTTTGATATGCGAAAGGTAGAAACCGCCCATATGGAGGACGGGAGCCCTTATATAAAAATAAACCCATATACGCTTGCAATTATGGAAAAAGCCGGCGTGCATAGGCTTCACCTGTCGATTACCACCGAGGAAGACTTTGCCGCCGCCTTTGTCATCGCAGAAAGCGCAGAAGTATCGAATTGCTGAGTAATAAAAAAAGCCGCTGCCCCGGGGGAATTGTGAAGCAGCAGCCTATGTATGAGAAAACCGAGAAACTATTTAGCGTAGATTTCCTTGATCTTCTTCATAACCGTAGCAGAGTCTGTAACTCTTGAAGTCTGTGGTTCCATGAAACCAACAAAGGCTTCGGTGATCTTTTCTTGGGTAGTATCGTCAAATCCCGGTTCCGTAGGAGCAAGGTAAACAACCGTTGCGTCAACCGGAATGATGTTGTTGAACCAATTGTCCACAGCCATAATGGAGCTGGAGTAGATAGCCGCCTGATTGGAGAAGCCTCCCCAAACGATAGTTTCCACACCCTGTGCTCTCAGCGCGTGTTCCAGACCGGAGTCGTTGAAAGCGTTGCAGTTGAGGTTCAAAAGCTTCAAGTCCCGCTTTGGATCAAATTCCATTTCCTCGATAACATCCCACATATAATCGTGCTCTTCTTTGGTGATTTCCGTGTTGACAGGGGATTTTTTAATCTGTTCAAACATTGTGCCGTAAGCCGGTGTGTGTCCGTTGAACGGATTGCCGTCAGCCTGTACATAGATAACAGGAAGGCCGAGCTCGTGGAAAAGGTCTTTCAGTTCCCGGCAAACATCGATCATGCCGGATTCGTCGATAACCGGTTTTGCGTAAGGAATCCAGCCCGGCATTGCAGCGCCCTTAGCGCCTACAAGGTTGTTCTGCATATGCATAAGAACCAGAGCGGGTTTTCCTACAAATTCAAAGTCAGCATGGTTTGGCTTTAAGTACTTCATTGAAGCATTTGGATGATTTTCGTACATTTTTTTGTCCTCCTTAAAAATGGATGTTGTAACTTGATTATATATAAATTCGGAAATGCCGAATTTACAGACAATTTGGTCGGAAAGGCATAATATATGACTTACCAATATGAAACCCAGCAGGATATCCGTAAAGAAAAGACAACGGAAGCTATTTATACGGCGTTCCTTGAACTTATCGAACGCAAATCCTTTCGCGACATCAGTGTAAAAGCAATCTGTGAGGCCTCGCGAATCAGCCGCTCGACTTTTTACGATCATTTTGAAGATAAATATCATCTTCTCAAATCCCTTTTGCGTTATATATCCGATGATATTGCAAAGGGTTTCGTATATTTTACCGATGTTACACCTGCGGCTTTACCCATGCTGACGCTCCGTGAAAGATATAAAAAATTATTTAAGGAGATTTTTTTTGAACCCGAAAACAAAGTTATGCGGGATATCTATCAGCAGGTCGTAGCAGAGGATATCTGCCGAAAAATCTGCGCAAAGCAAGAGGTTGCAATAAGCGATGCGCCATGGGTCAAAGCCATAGGTGCCTTTTATGCCGGGGGCATTCTCTCTCTCCTCGAATTATGGTGTGAGGATAGGCTGCATTTGCAGCAGGATGAGATGGCCTCGTACATTCGGATTTTGCTCGGCGATATGCACGAGCAGGGAGAAAAACTGAAAAATCTTTCTCTGTAATTTCATTATAGCCCTTGTGAATTTTGTGGCAACTTACATAATTCCGGTTCTGTCGGATAAGCTGCAAAAACGCGATATTGTCGGGTTGATATGCAAATGCACAGCAAGAATTGAAATAGATAAATTTTAGTCAAACATTGATAATTCAACAAATATCAGAAAAAACCGCAAAAAACATCCTGCCGTATAATAGAAAAATCCCGGAAGTTTCGGGCAAAAGTATGATGAAAACTACCGGGGAAAAATTTAGAATTACAGAAGAAGAACTAAAAAGGACGAAAAAGCAGAAATGAAAGATGAAATTCGCGAGGAAACGACGAAAAAAACAGAAACGGTGAAGGCGGCGGAAGCAGCAAAAGGAACAACGGCGTTAAAAAGCCAAAACAGATGGATGATGCTGGCTTCCGGCACGATGGTGTTGCTGTTCTTGGGTTTGATATACGGCTGGTCGATTTTTCGGGCTCCTCTCAGCGAGATCTTTCCAAGCTGGACATCGGCGGATCTGTCTTTGACATTTACTATTTCAATTATATGCTTTTGCCTGGGCGGATTTGTCGGAGGCAAACTGATAGGAAAGTTAGGCTGCAGGAGAATGCTCCTTATGGGCGCGGCGGTGCTGTTTGCAGGATTCTACGGAGTTTCGATGCTGGATGGAGATAAACCTCACCAAAGCCTCATTTTGCTCTATATTTTGTACGGGGTTCTGTGCGGAAGCGGCGTGGGCATCGGCTACAATGCCATTATTTCCACGGTGAACAAGTGGTTCCCGGATAAATCCGGTTTTGCTTCCGGAACAATGCTCATGGGCTACGGTCTTGGAGGCATAGTCCTGGGCGGTATCGTGAATACAATGATCGGAGCAATCGGGCTTCCGACGACCTTTAAAATCCTTGCGATTTCAACGGGAATTGTGGTTTGCTTCGCAGCAATTATCATAAAATCTCCGGAAACGGCGGCGGCCATCGGCGGAAAGGCAGAACCGAAATCCGGAGCCGAATCGAAATCCGAAACCGAATTTGAATCGAAACCCGAATTTGACAGGGATCTTACACCGAAGCAGATGCTGGGAACCGCCAGCTTTTGGCTCTTTATGCTCTGGGCGGTGCTGCTTAATTCCGCAGGGCTGATGGTTATAAACAATGCGGCACCTATCGCCGTGGCTTTCGGAGCGCCGGCTGTACTGGGACTTGTCGTATCCATTTGCAACGGGGCAGGGAGAATCCTGGTGGGAGCTATCTTTGACAAATTCGGCAGGAAAATCTCCATGCTTATAAACCTTTGCTTTACATTGGCGGCAGGAGCTCTGCTGTATGCCGGGGATCAGGCGGCGGCAGCGGCGATTATTATAGTCGGACTTTTGTTTACGGGTCTTGGCTACGGGGCGACCCCTACCATAAGCGCGGCGTTTCTGCGGAAGGAATACGGGGCGAAATACTATCCCGTCAACTTCAGCATCGGAAACTTCGCTCTTATTCCGGCGGCGATTATCGGGCCGATGGTGTCGAGTCTGCTGATAGAAAAGGCAGGAGGAGCTTACACCGGAACATTTATTGCAATCATCCTATTGGCATTGGCAGCCTGTGGGGTATGGATGCTCCTTAATAAATACAGTATAAAAAAATAGAGCCTCATCTATTTTTTTAGCGTCGTTATTCCCAAAAGAGAATAACGATAAATATAAAAATTTATAAAAACAAAACGAAAGGAAGAGAAAATGAAAACTAAGAAATTACTCAGCGTATTACTTGTAATCGCAATGATTTTTGCAGTATGCAGCTGCGGAGAAAAGGAAAGCACGGAAAAAACCGAAATTATCGTATTTGCCGCAGCGTCCATGACGGAAACTCTCACGGAAATCGAGAGCCTCTATGAAGCCGCAAACGAAAACATCGACCTGATTTTCACATTTGATTCATCCGGAACTCTTAAAACTCAGATCGCAGAGGGGGCAGACTGCGACATTTTCCTGTCGGCAGCACCTAAGCAAATGAATGAACTGGACATCAATGCGGATCCTGCTGTAAACACCGAGGGTCTTGACTTTGTCATCGAGGATACGAGAGTGGATTTACTGGAAAACAAGGTGGCACTTGCGGTTCCTGAGGGAAATCCTGCGGGAATCGAATCCTATGACGATTTGGCAGCGAAGCTCAAAGAGGGCAGCGTAAAGCTGGCTATGGGTAACGCAGATGTTCCGGTTGGACAGTACACCCAGAAGATTTTGGCATACTACGGACTTTCCGAAGAGGAACTTGCAGAGTCAGGCTGCCTTACTTACGGAAGCAATGTAAAGGAAGTTACCACTCAGATCAGCGAGGGAACCGTGGACTGCGGCATCATCTACGCTACCGACGCATATTCTGCACAGCTTGCATCCGTTGACAACGCAACAGAGGAAATGTGCGGAAAGGCAATCTATCCTGCGGCTGTTCTGAAAACCACAGGAGATGAGGAAGCCGCGAGAGCATTCCTTGAATACCTGAAAGGGGACGAGGCTTCTGCAATCTTTGAAAAGGTAGGCTTCACACCGCTTTCATAATTTCACAATTCATATTCCCTATAATGAAAGAAGAAAAGGACATGAAAAAATGATGGACCTGTATCCGTTATATAATTCAATACGAATTGCAGGCATCAGCACGGTGATAATATTTTTTGCGGGAATATTTTCCGCATACTATCTTGCGAAAGCACCAAAGGTTTTGAAAGGATTTTTAGATGTAGTCCTGACCCTGCCTCTGGTGCTTCCGCCTACGGTAGTGGGCTATCTGCTACTGCGTGTGTTGGGGCCGAAACGCGTAATCGGCGCGTGGTTTTTGGAAAATTTCGACCTGAAACTGACCATGACATGGTGGTCGGCTATCTTTGCCACGACGGTGGTTATTTTTCCTTTAATGTATCGGACTGCAAGGGGAGCCTTTGAAGCCTTTGACGAAAATCTAGCATACGCGGGGCAGTCGATCGGGCTTTCAAATACCTATATATTCTGGAAAATCCGTATGCCAAGCTGCCGGCAGGGAATCCTTGCAGGCACAGTTTTGGCATTTGCCAGGGCCCTGGGGGAATACGGAGCCACAAGCATGATCGCAGGCTATACCCCGGGCTACACGGCGACGATTTCCACCACGGTCTACCAGCTTTGGCGAACCAACGACGACGCTCTTGCCTTTAAGTGGGTGCTTGTGAACATGGCGATTTCCTTTGTGGTGCTTTTGACCGTAAATATGCTTGAAAAAAACGCCCGCAGTCCTGTTAAGAGCCGGGGCAGAGGAAAAAGAGGTGAAGGCTGATGTCAATTTATGTGGATATTGAAAAGCGCCTTGGCGATTTCAGGCTTTGCACAAAATTTGAAGCAGAGAATGAGATACTTTCGCTGCTTGGGGCCTCGGGATGCGGCAAGAGCATGACCCTCAAATGTATCGCAGGGATAGAAAAGCCGGACAAGGGAATCATAAGGCTGGACGATCGGGTTCTGTTCGATTCGGAGCGAAAAATCAATCTGCCCACGCAAAAACGGCGGGTGGGAATGCTTTTTCAGAATTATGCGCTGTTTCCGAATATGACGGTGGAACAAAACATATTTGCCGGCAGCCGCAGAGAGGGGGATCGGCAGCGAAGGCGGGAGGCCACGAAAGAGATCATGCAAAGGTTCGGACTGACGGAACTTGCAAGGCATTACCCTTCCCAGATATCCGGAGGTCAGCAGCAGCGGACGGCGCTGGCGAGGATTTTGGTGTCGGGGCCGGATGTATTGATGCTGGACGAGCCTTTTTCGGCACTGGACACCCATCTGCGCTTTCGCCTTGAACAGGAGGTTCGGGAAACGGCAAGAGCTTTCGGCAAAACCGCGATTTTGGTGTCCCACGACAGGGACGAAGTATTTCGGTTTTCCGACAAAATTGCCGTCATGCATGAAGGCAGGGTAATTTCCATGGGAAATCGGGAAGAAATTTTCCGAAATCCCAAGAACATACAGACCGCAACCCTGACCGGGTGTAAAAATTTTTCCGAGATTCAAAGGCTGGGGGAACGCCGGGTTTATGCGAAGGATTGGGGCGTAACGCTGGAATTAAAGGAAGATGCGGGAGATGCAAAATTTATCGGCATCAGAGCCCACTACCTTACGGAGGATGGCGGAGAAAACAGCATTTTTTGCAAGGTAATAGAGGAAATAGAAAATCCATTTTCCTATACTATCATGCTGCAAAACGTCGATGAGCCGGAGAGTTTGCCTATAAGCTGGATGCTGGAAAAGGAAAAATGGAAGGAAGTTAGAAATGAGTATGTAAAGGTCAGTCTTCCGAAAGAATCACTGATCATTTTGCACAGGTAGGGAAAATTTGCAAGTAGAGGAATTTGCTATGAAAAAAGTAAGAGTTGAAGAGGCGGTGGGGATGGAGCTTTGCCACGATATTACCGCCATGAGAGATGGATTTAAGGGAGCGGCTTTCAAGCGCGGACATATCGTTACGGAAGAAGACATTCCGAAACTTTTGGATATCGGAAAGCGCAGCATCTTTGTCTGGGAGGAAAACGCCGGAGAAATACACGAGGAAGAGGCGGCGATGAGAATGTCCCAAATGGCTCCCGTCAGCAGAGCCCACTATACCGGCCCCTCCGAGGGTAAAATGCTGCTGTTTGCAGATACAGAGGGGATGTTCCGAGTAAACCGCAGCCTCCTTGAAAAAATCAACCACATCGGGGATATTACCATTGCAACGATTCCCGACCATTATCCGGTTAAAAAGGGCGACAGAATGGCATCCATGCGGATTGTGCCCCTTGTTACCAAAGAATCCCAAATACTGGAAGCGGAAAGAATGTGCACAGAAGAAAGGCTCCTTGACCTTTTGCCTTACAAAGCTAAAAGGGTCGGAATCATCATCACAGGTTACGAAATTTTCAGCGGACGGATAAAGGACAAATTTGAACCGGTAATCCGCGAAAAACTTGCGGCGTATCCCTCGGAAATCCTCGGTGTAACAATTTGTAACGATGAGGAAAAAATGATTGAGGAGGCAGCCGAAAAATATCTCAAAATGGGCGCGGATTTTCTGATTTTTACGGGAGGAATGTCGGTGGATCCCGATGATATTACCCCATCGGCGATTCGCAGCCTGGGGGCGGAGATCATAAGCCACGGAGTCCCTGCCCAGCCGGGAAATATGACCCTGGTGGCGTACCTTGGGGATATCCCCGCCTTGGGAGTTCCGGGGGCGGCAATCAGCCTGCCTACAACGATTTTAGATGTTTTGCTTCCGGCAATCTTTGCAGGGGAAAAAATAAGCAGAGAGGATTTGCTCAGGCTGGGCGAGGGGGGTCTTTGCCAGATGTGCAAGGCTTGTCATTATCCGAACTGCACATTCGGGAGATATTGATAATGATGAAATTTGCAGCAGTTATCGCCTGTGCCGGAATTTCTTCCCGTATGCGGGATTTCAAGCCACTTATGAGGGTATTTGAAAAAACCGTCATTGAGAATATCATTGATAGCCTCGGGGAAGCGGGAATCGAAGAAATTGTTGTTGTAACAGGGTATAAGGCGGATTTGATCGCCGAGCATTTGAAAGATAAAAATATAAAAATTTGTGTCAACAGGGAGTACCTGACAACAAAAATGTTCGACTCTCTGAAAATCGGCATACAGGCGCTAAAGGGAGATTATGACGGAGTATTCTTAACTCCCGGGGATGTTCCCCTGGTGGCACCGGAAACCATTCGAGCCATGGAGGACGCCTGCGGCAGGATCGTGATTCCCTCATGCAGGGAAAGAACCGGCCACCCGGTGCTGATTTACAGGGAAGCCATAGAAAAAATAATGGATTACGGGGGCAGCGACGGACTGCGGGGCGCTTTGCGTAAAATGCAGGAGGAAACCACACTCATCCCCGTTGACGATGTGGGAATTTTGCTTGACGCAGACACCCCAAAGGAATTTGCAGCCCTGAGAAAAGAAGCGATACGGAGAAAAAGCCGAGGCACTCTTTGGCCGGAAATCAAGATAAGTATCGCAAAATACAACACCTTGCTGACGCCGGAAACCGCACAGCTTTTGGAGCTTATTGAGAACACCGGGTCTATCCAAACCGCCAGCGGCTGTATGCACATGGCTTATTCCCACGCATGGAAAAAGCTGAACGCTATGGAAAAGGAAATCGGCTATAAGCTGACGGAGCGATTCCCCGGCGGAACCAGCGGCGGCGGCAGTCAGCTCACGGAAAAAGGCAAGAGGCTTCTAAAAGCCTATCAAGAATATTTAGACGAAATCAGACAATATGCCGAAAATTTGTTTTACGAGAAATTTACGAAAGATTTGAGGGAATAAAATGAGCGAATTTACCCATTTTGATGAACATGGAAACGCAAGAATGGTGGATGTGGGCGGCAAGGAAGATACGGAGAGAATTGCAGTCGCAAAGGGCAGCATCTTTGTATCGGAGGAAGTTTTTCGTGCCGTTGCGGAAAAGGAAGTTGCAAAGGGCGATGTGCTTACGGTGGCAACAACCGCAGGAATTATGGGGGCGAAAAAAACAGCGCAGCTCATTCCAATGTGCCACATTTTGCAGCTCACCGGAGTAAAAATTCAGTGGGAAATGAAAGAAAATTCGGCGGGCGGCGATGGGAGAAAAGATAACGCTCGCGAAATTATATGTACTTGCAGGGTAAAATGCAGCGGAAAAACCGGAGTGGAGATGGAAGCTCTTACGGGAGTCAGCACAGCCCTGCTGACGGTCTACGATATGTGCAAGGCGATCGACAAGACCATGGAAATTGGAAAAATTTTTCTTGCGGAAAAGGACGGAGGAAAATCCGGACACTTTTTCAATAGAAATTTCAATATATAATATAGATACATACCGGGATTAGTAAGGAAAAAATCGTAAGAAAAATCGGAAAAATCGGAGAAAAACCATGAGCGAATTGAGAGAATATAAAACGGCAATCATTACCCTTAGTGACAAAGGAGCCGCGGGACTGCGGGTTGATGCCAGCGGGCCGGCAATCCGTCAAATGCTTCTTGAGGACGGAAAATACAGTGTGGAGGCAGAATATCTGATAGGAGATGAAGCAGCGGAACTCACCGCACTTCTTATAGAACTTGCGGATGAAGAGGAATTTGACCTGATCCTCACCACCGGAGGAACGGGATTTTCTCCTCGGGACTGCACTCCGGAGGCAACCATGGCGGCGGCGGAGCGAAACTGTCCGGGAATTGCGGAATATATGCGGATGCAGTCCTGCACCATCACCCCGCGGGCAATGCTTTCCAGAGGAGTCAGCGTGATTCGGGGAAAAACCCTGATTATAAATTTGCCCGGTAGCCCAAAGGCCGCCTGTGAAAACCTGGGTTTCCTCCTTACGGCGCTGCCCCACGGACTTGACATTTTATTGCAACGGGACGGAGAGTGCGGAAGATGAAAGATTTAGAAGGACGGGAAATCGACTATCTTCGCATTTCCATTACCGACAGATGCAATCTGAGATGCAGATATTGTATGCCGCCCGGGGGAGTGCCCTATGTGCCCCATGAGGAAATTCTTCGCTACGACGAAATTCTGAAGATTACAAGGGTATGCGCGGAACTTGGAATTGCGAACATAAAAATTACCGGAGGGGAGCCCTTGGTCAGAAAAAATGCGGCGGGCCTTATCGCCGAAATAAAGCGAATACCGGGGATAAAAAAGGTGACCCTTACCACAAACGGCGTTTTGCTGGGGGAAAATCTTCCCGAGCTGCTGGAGGCGGGCCTTGACGGAGTAAATATCAGCCTGGACACCCTTGACCGCAAGAAATATGCGGAGCTTACGGGACAGGACTATTTGCCGAAAGTGCTGTCTGCCATTGACGAAGCGGTATCGGAAAAATCCCTCAAAGTGAAGCTGAACGCAGTTCTCATAGAGGGTATTAACCGGGAAGAAGCCCCGGAGCTGGCTCGGCTTGCTTTTGACAGACCTATCGATGTCCGTTTCATCGAAATGATGCCCCTGGGACGGGGGGCGGGATATTCCGGTATCGGCTCGAAGAAAGTGCTGGAAGAATTGACCCGTCGCTTCGGAACTCCGCAACCTGTGAGAGAAAAATTAGGCAGCGGCCCGGCCCGATATGTGCATTTTGATAATTTCTGCGGCAATATCGGCTTTATCAGCCCCATGAGCCATAAGTTTTGCGGAAACTGCAATCGGATGAGGCTAACTGCAAGAGGGATGTTAAAACCTTGCCTGCAATATGCAAAGGGTCTTGACCTGAAAGAAATCCTGCGAGGGGGCGGCACCGGGCAAGGCAAGCAGGATAAAGCAGCTGAGGCAGATGAAGTCACTTTGCGGGATAAGATTGCCGCCTGCATTGCAGAAAAACCGAAAGGACATTGCTTCGGGATGGAAGCTATGCAGAAAGCTATACAAAATGATATGCGGGATAAATCCAAAGAAAATAGGGAAGAAAACAGTTTACTTGAAAGACAGTTTATGTCCGGGATAGGAGGATAGACATGAAAACACAGCAGGGAACGATAACGGCGATATGCGTAAGCCCGCAAAAGGGAACAGCAAAGGTTCCAGTAAACAGGGTGAAACTCACAGAGAACTACGGCATTGAGGGGGACGCTCACGCAGGCTCGGAAATCAGACAGGTTTCCCTCATGCCCTACGAAAAAACCCAGGCATTTCGACGGGAAAAATATCCGGTGACCGACGGTGCCTTCGGAGAAAATTTAATCGTAAAGGACATTGATTTTACGGGAATATCCATAGGAACGCGGGCTTTGGCGGGGGAAGCGATTTTGGAGGTTTCCCAAATCGGAAAAGAGTGCCACGGCGGCTGCGCAATCAAGCAGGCGGTGGGCTATTGCATCATGCCTACGGAGGGAATTTTTTTCAAGGTAATAAGAGGCGGAGAAATCACCGTAGGCGACAGGTTCGAGATAGGAGGAAGCTATGAGAAAAGTATTTGAAACCATGCTTGCCTGTATGGAAAAGGGCGAAAATACGGTTTTAACCACAATTATCGAGGATAAAGGCTCGGTGCCCCGGGGAAAAGGCTCGGTAATGCTTGTAAGCGAGAAAGGCTGCATTGCGGGAAGCATAGGGGGCGGCGCGGTGGAGGCGGAAAGCGTTCGCAACGGATTCAGATGCTTGCAAAACAAACGCAGCGAAACGAAGGAATACAATCTTAGCTTGCAGGATGCCGCTCTGGGAATGGCCTGCGGCGGAGAAGTTCGGGTGAATTTTCAGTATATTGACGCAAAAAGCGAAATATGGAAAAGCACCGCAAAGGAAATCATCAGGCGCATAAACGAGGGAAAGTCCGGACAACTCCTGCTTAAAACCACGGATGATCCGGACATAAAACCGGTTTATCTGATGGACTGCCCTCTTGACATGGAAAACTTAACCATGCATGAAAATACAGCGGCGGTTTCCTATACAGGAGAAGACAGGGCGATTATATTCGGAGCCGGACATATCGGCGTAGCTTTGACACCGATACTGAAAAGCGTGGGATTTCGGGTAACCGTAATGGACGACAGACCCGAATATGTGACCCGAGAGCGATTTTCTCTCGCCTCGGAGCTTATCTGCGACAGCTTTCAAAAATCTGCGCAGCGGGCAAATTTCGCAGAGGATGACTATGTGGTAATTATGACCAGCGGGCACATTCACGACTTCGAGGTGGAAGAACAGGTCTTGCGCTTTGATACGGCTTATGTGGGGGTGGTAGGCTCAAAGAAAAAGATTAAAACCGTAAACGAAAAGCTGCGGAATGTCGGGATCTGCGAAGAAAAAATCGCAAGGATCCATACTCCAATCGGAATATCAATAAAGAGCGTCACACCTGAGGAAATAGCGGTAAGCATTGCGGCGGAAATGATACTAGTTCGGGCAGAAAGACGGGAAAAACAGAAAAATAGATAAATTATTAGCACTCTAAGTAAAAGAGTGCTAAATTTTTTGTTTATCTTGTGGCAGAATAGGGTATATGAATAACCGTAAGGACATGACAGACACCAAAACTGTCATGCTGACAGTTTGTACATAAAATGTTTATGTTAATGAATAGGGGTGATGATATGAACATTGAAAAATATACACAAAACGCACAGCAGGCCATAATGGACTGCCAAAATATCGCAATTTCCGAGGGACACCAGATGCTTGATGGAGAACATCTGCACATGGCGCTCCTCATGCAAAAAGACGGGCTAATCCCGAAACTTCTTAAATACATGAGCCTTGATCCGACGGCGGTGATCGCAGATGTGGAGGAACAGCTGGAAAAACTCCCGAAGGTTTCCGGAGCGGCGGACAATATGTATTCTTCCCGGCGGCTTTCCCAGCTCCTTATGCGGGCGGAAAAGGTTGCCGAAGAATTTAAGGACGAGTATGTAAGTGTAGAACACATTTACATCGCTTTGCTTGAAGAAAAGGGCACGCCAAGCGCGAAAATT
>CAVJCN010000019.1:0-12077 GCA_963647945.1 Absicoccus sp.
CCCTGGAACTTCTGGGAGATTATGAACTGGATCTGCCGATTTTCATGGACTACGAATTTTCGCCGGTTTCTTCGGGAAGATTTACAAGCGGCACCATCACAAAGATCACGGCGACGGAAAACGTCAAGGCATTTTGCGAATATATCAAGGCAAATGGCCACGAGGCGGGACTTTATGCCAACCTGAACTTCCTCAACAAGACCGTTGACGGGGAGGCTCTCGGAAAGCTCTATCCGATTTGGGTGGCACAGTATTACAGCACCTGCAACTACGATTACGACTATAACTATTGGCAATACAGCTCCGGCGGCAGTGTCAGCGGAATTGACGGACGCTCCGATGTGAACTTTCTCTATCTGGCAAAGGAGTCGAACAAAACCTCAGACTATTCCATTGCAGACTGCTATGTGTCCTTAAACGGCGCATCGAGTTATCCTTACGCGGCGGGGGTGGCGTATTCCCCAAGCGTTTCGGTATATCATAACGGGATATCTCTTACCCAGGGCGTGGACTACAATGTCCGCTATATCGGCAATTCCAGGGCGGGCACGGCTTATGCCATGGTAATCGGCAAGGGAAATTACACGGACTATAAGCTTATTTCCTTTAACATTACGCCAAGCACCGACCTTTCGGGAATCAACATCAAGCAGCCAAAAGACCGCAAATATACCGGAAGCGAAACAAAGCCTTCCTACATAACCGTTACGGATTCTGCCGGCAGACAGCTGATAGAAAACCTTGATTATACCTATACCGTGGCAAATGCGGTGAATATAGGTCAGGCAGATCTGATCGTTCGCTTCATCGGGAATTACACCGGGACAAAAACCGTAAAGTACAATATCGTTGCGGCGACTCAGTCCATCACCATCAGCGATGCAAGGACGAGCACAAAGCTCTCCGCAGGAGCCTATGACCTGGGCGCCAGCGCGACGGGTGCAGGCGCGGTGCTGACTTATACATCAAGCAATACGGCGGTTGCAACGGTTTCGTCCGCAGGCAGGGTAACGCCGAAGAGCGCAGGAACTACCACCATTACCATAAGTGCCGCCGCAAGCAGCGAGTATGGCTCGGCAACGAAAACCATTACCCTTACGGTTGTAGATGACACCTCATCATCTAATGTAGAGACCGAGGCCGAAAAGAATGAGAGAATCAAGGCGGGAGTGGAAAGCACAAAGGTGGTTTCTCTTGCCGCCGCAGAAGTTGACACAAACAAGGTCAAGCTCACATGGCTGAAATCCAACTCCGGCTACGGTGTTGACTGCTACGAAATCTGGCGCTCGGATAGCGAGGATTCGGGCTACGAGAAATATTTTACCACCGCAAGCTCCACGGACAAGTCCTATACGAACAACAAGAATTTGGAACCGGGCTCCACATACTGGTACAAGGTTCGGGGGGTAAGAACGGTGGACGGAGAAACGGTATACACGCCGTACACCACCATAAGCGTCACCACGAAGGTAGACGAGGAGGCTGCTGCTGCGAAGAACGCGAGAATCAAGGCAGGGGTTGAAAAAACGAAGGTCGTGTCCCTAAAGGCTACGCAAACCGGCTCAAAGAGCATCAAGCTCACATGGCTGAAGTCAAATTCCGGATATGCGGTGGACGCTTATCAGATTTGGCGCTCCACGAAGAAATCTTCCGGCTATGTGAAGTATTTCACCACATCCAATGCAACGAACAAATACTATGTGAACACCAAAAACATCGAAAAGGGAACCACCTACTGGTACAAGGTTCGGGGCATCCGAACGGTGGGCGGAAAGACTGCATATACAGAATATACAAAGGTAAGCATAACCACCGCCAAGTAGCGCAAGCTGCGGCGGCATAATTAACAGAGCTGATGCGCTGAAGTAAATCACAGATAAAAGCTGTTTTCGGCGCGGCGAGAGCCGTACATGGCTTCCAGCTCCTCCTTGTGATAGAGAAAGCCCGGGTCGGTAAAAACTTTTGCCGAACGCGGGCATTTCTTTACGCAGGCGCAGCATTTGATGCAGATTCCGGGTACCGCAGAAAAGTCCTCACGGGAGATTGCTCCCATAGGACAAAGGGCAGCGCAAAGCCCGCAGCCTGTGCAAGCCTCAGTTGTAACCGGCTTTACCTTGCGGATGTCGATGGAATTACCTTGACGGTCACGAGGCTGATAATATGGGGCGTTCGGGTCACCGACAACGGGAATCGGCGGGATTTCCTCGCAGAAAGCCACGGACTTTACCATCTTTCCAAAGACGGAAAGAGCGAAATTTTCCGCTTCTTTGATGTCATTTTCATCCGGTCTGCCGCCGCCCAGAGTTGTGGAAAAAGAATGTTCGCAGGAAAAAGCTGCCGCCGCGATGCTGTGAAAACCATGGGATTCAAGAAGCGCGGAAAGCTCTGCAAGGGAGTTGTCAAATGCCCTATTTCCAAAGGTTACGAGGGGAATGGCAAAGGCACCGTTTCCGGCAATGGTGTCGAGATATTTCAGCAGAAGGTTTGGGAGCCTGCCTGCATAAGTGGGACAGCCGAAGACGACAAGATCGGTTTCGCAAAGCTCAGGAAAACTCCCGCGCGCTTTCGGCAGGGTAAAATCATAGGCAAAAACCTGTGTGCCGCAGCTTGCGCCCAGGCAGCCTGCCACTACGGAAGTTATTTTATCCGTTGTTCCCGTTGCACTGAAAAATATTTTCCATACTCTTTTGATTTCCATAATTTTTTCCCATCCTTTCTTTCTACCGTATATCGCTGACTGCCGAAAATTTTTGACGGCATAATCTTCCATTTATCGCTGACTGCCGAAAAATTTTGACGGCACAGAATACTCCGTCAGCAGATATCGGCGGGAAGCCGCTTTTCCACCGTATATGCCAGTATTCCGATGAGAATCCCGCCAATCAGACCTGTGAACAGCAGAACCGAAAAATAGCTCATAAGGCTTGGAGTTGAAACCACGATGCACGCCGCGATGAGCTGACCTAAATTGTGAGCAACGCCCCCCGCCATGCTTACTCCAACCATGCTGAAAAGCCCGGTGCGCTTTAGAAGCTGCATCACTATGAGGCTCAAAATACCTCCGGCAAAGGAGTAAATCATGCCGAAAACGCCGCTGAACAAAAGCCCTGCCAATGCGATTCGCACGCAGTTTATGGAAAGCGCCCGCCGAAATCCCATGCGGTAAAGAGCGATAATTATTACTAAATTTGCAACGCCCAGTTTTACGCCGGGAACCGGAACAGGTATCGGAATCAGGGCTTCAACATACGAGAATATCAATGCCAGCGCCGCAAACATTGCGGAAAAGGCGAGGTTTTTTACCCTATCGCCGGCTCGAGGGGATTTTTCTTGAGTTGGTTTTTCCCGGAATGATTTCGCCGGAGAGGTTTTTCCCTGAGTTGGTTTAGCCGGAGATGACATCAACATCACCTCCCTTATCGCTTTGAATTTCAACGATTACCTTGTTGGGCAGACAGGCGATGCTGTCCTTTGTATGGGAAATCGCCCCGGTATGCACGCAAATCTGGTTCTTACAGGAGGAATAAGTCATTGAAACCATGCCGTCTTTTATGGTAATATGGTTAGTGTGGTTTCCTTGGCTGACTTCGATTTCCCGATCTTCATTTAGGTCGTATACGCCGAAAACCTCGCCGCCTGCGGTGACGATGACCTTGTCACCTTGGCTGTCTGCGGCAAGGAAGTACCGGGAAACCAAAAGTCCCAGCGCCACCAGGCATATTAACAAGACAATATCTGCTTTTTTTATCATAAAAATTTTTAAAAACTCCTTACGAAAGGTTGGAATATACATGAAAAATTCAAAAAAATCCGCAGGGGCGGCAGCGAAATTTTGCGCCCTTGTGCTGTGTCTTACCTTAATTATAACACAAACCGCCTGCGGAGCCAACGAAAAAACCGCTGAAAACCCGGGAGTCAGCAAGACGGGATTTTTCCTCGATACCCTTTGTACCGTTACGATCTTTGGGGTGCATGATGAGCAGGGGGAGCTTTCCGAGCTGACAGAGGAAGAGCTGAATCAAAACCTTTTACAGCTTATCACCGAGGCATTTAAGGTCTGCGACACTTACGAAAAGCTGCTCAGCAAAACCATCGCAACTTCGGATATCGCAAAGATAAACGCTGCGGGAGGGGAGCCTGTGACGGTAAGTGACGAAACTATTGAAGTCATACAGAAAGGAATCGAGTATGGCGATAAGTCCGGGGGAGCCTTTGATATTACCATCGGCAAGGCTACTGACCTTTGGGGCTTCCGAGAGGCTGAAGCGGGGGAAAACTCCCAGTCCGGAATGGTCGGAAAAGTGCCTGATGCAAAGGAGCTTGCCGCAACCATGAAGCATGTTGACTACAAGAAGATAAAAATTGACGGAAATACGGTGCAGCTCAAAGACCCGGAAATGGAGCTTGACCTTGGGGGCATCGCCAAAGGATATATCGCGGACAAGGTTACCGAATTTCTCTGCGAAAAGGGAGTGACAAGCGGAGTAATTGACCTGGGCGGAAATATCGTTGCAATCGGCGGAAAGACAGGTGCACTGGTTAATGCGGAGGGTGAGGCCCGGGAATTTAAGGTGGGAATTAAAGACCCTCTTTCGGAAAGCGGCGATATAATCGGAACGGTTCCGGCGAAGGACAAGACCATCGTAACCTCCGGCACTTATGAACGATATTTTGAAGAGGATGGAATAAAGTATCATCATATCTTGGACAGCAAGACCGGATATCCGGCAGATACGAATATATTATCCGTTACCATAATAGCGGAAAAGGGATGCTCCGCTGACTGCGATGCCCTTTCCACCGGCTGTCTGGCGCTGGGTCTTGATGCCGGGCGAAAACTTATCGAGGAAACCGATGGAGCCGAGGCGATTTTTGTGGACGCAGACGGCGAAGTTTACACAACCTCGGAGGAAATCGGCTTTGCCCGCTCGTAGGAGGCGCTGAATGAAAATCGGCTTTGCCCGCTCGTAGGGGGCTGAAGCAAAATCCCTTGAAGAGGGCAAAGCACCCCGCGGCTCAGCGGGCGCGCCAAAGCGCAAGAAGCTGCCGAATCAGCGGCTCTATCTGCGAAAGCGGCAGCCTGCTGTAATAAAAAATCAAAGCGCTGGTTTCCCGATCGGTGATCTCCGACAGAGGAACCATTTGAAGACCGAGAGATTTTGCTTCTTCGCAAAGCTGCTCGGCTTTTTTTTGAGAACGGACTTTGACGGTAAGGTTGATTCCGGAGTGGGTGTCGATAGGCGTCGCAACTCCGCCGCCATGAGCCGAAAAGGCGGCGAGGGCAGTCTGCAATTTCTGGGCATACAGACTGCGCACCTTGCGTATTCCCGTATAATAGTAACCGTCCTCCATGAATAACGCAAGGGTGAGTTGCTCCGCCTTAGAGCAGGTCTGGGTGTATTCACGCTTTATGGAACGGAAAATTTCCGCCATGTTTTCCGGCAAAACCATATATGAAATTTTTATTGCAGGGAACAGGGTGGAAGAAAAGGAACCGAGATAAACCACGCAACCCAGCTTATCCAGGCCTTGCAGCGCGGGCACCGGCTTTCCGAAATAGCGAAGCTCACTGTCATAGTCGTCCTCGATTATTATGCTTCCGTTTGCGGCGGCCCAGTCCAAAAGCTCGTAGCGTCTGCCCGCCGGCATAACCGCCCCCGTAGGGAACTGGTTCGAGGGATTTACATACACCGCAGAGCGAATGTTTGCCGGGAGCTTGGCAATATCAATGCCATCCCGCCTTACCGGAATGTGGGAAAGCGAAAAACCCGCATCTCTGAACATACTCTGCACCGGGAGATAGCCGGGATCTTCGAGGCAAACCAGCCGCACACCGGTTTTGAGCAGGATCCGCGAAAGGTGGCTGGTTATCTGCTGGGTTCCGGCACCGATAACGATGCTGTCGGGGTTTGCGGTAACCCCCCGGGATGAGTACAGATATTTTGAAATTTCGTAGCGCAGCACCGCCTCGCCCTGGGGGTCGCTTTCAAAAAGCAGCAAATCGGAATACTCGTTAAAAACTTTGGCGGAACATTTTTTCCATTTTACAAAATCAAAGCAGCTCGGGTCACAGATGTAGGCACTTGACGGGAAAGAAAAGCTGCCGATTCCGCCAAACCGGCACACATCGCTATTTGACGATGGGGCAAGAACCGCCGAAGACTTATCTGAAGCTGCCTTTTGCAGGGCGGAGGGTGATGCGCCGGCGCCGGAAGTTGAGGAAAGTGAAATGCTCGAACCGGCGGACGAAATGCCCGCACCGAAAGGTGGGAGGCCCGAACCGGCGGTCAAGGTTCCCGCAGCAACGGAAGGGGAGATAGCCGCGACAAAGTATCCGGATTTCGGACGGCTTACAATATAGCCCTCCACCAAAAGCTGATTGTAGGCAAGGGAGGCGGTGGTTATACTGATACCAAGCTCCTTTGCCGAAGTCCGAAGGGAAGGCAGCTTTTCTCCCGCTTTCATCTCTCCGCTAAGAATACGGTTTTTGATCTCATCATATAACTGTAAGTATAAAAAGCGCTCATTACTGTTATCTTGGTCGATATAAATTGGCCTCATTTCGCAAATCACCTCAAACTGTTATTATAAAAATAATTATTTTTGAATATTTTAATAATAACACATCTGAGGTATAATGACAATATCAAAAGCGAAAGAGGTGAACAAGATGAGAATAAGCGAAAAGACCAATACCCTCGTGATGACCGCGATGATGACCTGTCTGGTGCTTCTCACAACCTATACATTCAAAATCCCGACCCCCTTTCAGGGCTATGTGCATCTGGGCGATGCCATGATTTTCCTCAGTGTGCTTGTTGTCGGGAGAAAGAACGGAGCGGCAGCGGCGGCCTTCGGTTCGGCACTTGCAGACCTTTTGGGCGGTTATGTAGCATTCGCTCCTTGGACTTTTGTCATAAAAGGACTCATGGCGCTGGTTATGGGATACTTCATTGACTTAATGGCAAAAAAACAGAGCAAATCCATCAAAATCTGCTCTGTGCCCCTTATCGAAATTGTTGGCATGATCATCGCCGGAGCCGTTATGGTTCTCGGGTACGGCGTTGCCGACGCGGTTATTGCAGGAAATATCATGTCCGGAATACTCAGTATGCCCGCAAACTGCGGACAGTTCGCCGCAGGAGTTGTGATTGCAAGCGTGCTGGCGGGGGCGCTGTATAGGACGCCGGCTAAGAAATATTTCACCTACAAAATCAATTAGACTTGTCTTTTTCGCCCACCGCGGTGTCAACTGCGATTTCTGCGGTACTCGCGTACCCTAAGTACGCTCCGTTCCTCGCCGCCTATTATACCAGCTTGTATTTAACCAGGAAACCGGCACCGTGAACAATATCCGGCAATAGTTTTAATGCGGCTCGCGAGAGAAAGATGCTCCGGGAGCCTTTTTCTTTGAGGTTGTAAGCTGCGAGGAATGTCAAAGTGCGTGGGTTTGCAACGCTCTTTATGCCCTCCAAAAGCTCCTTTGGGGATTGAAGTGGGAAAATATCGGCATAGCGATCCAGAGCCTCTTTTGCTTCGATATCATAAGTATGCGCCGCATCGGAAATCTTTTCGAGAAAAACTTCATCGGTATACAGCACAAGGGGATCAAGCTCAAATATCTTTGCGCAGGCATCGGCTTCTTTCAGCGCCACCTTTGGAAAAGCGCCCTTTGCAAAGGAATAGCAGTTGCCCTCGATAAGTCCGAGAGCCTTTAGTGCGTCAAGATATCCAAGACGCATGATGCGCTTTGAGTTGGCTTTATCGAAAATCAGAATGTTGCCGAGATCCCATTTCGGCTCTATGTATACAAGATTCGGCGCGTTGGCTAGGTTTTCGTGATTGAAAACTCCCATGCCCTTGAGGTTTACGGCAATAACATGGGTGGCACCTTTTTCCACCGCCATGGCTACGGGAATTTCGTCTGCATATCCCCCATCTATATAATCCACCCCGTCGATTTCGTGACTGTGAATCGCAGGAAAGGCAGAGGCGCTGGCTATGATAAAATCAACCAGCTTGCCGGCAGGAATATCCTCTTTGTAGAGGTAATGAGGCTCAAAGGCAGGCAGCGAAACCACCGGTATGCCGTACTCAATAGGCAAGCTGCGCACCGCCGATTCGTCAATATATTTATCCAGAAGATTTTTAAGCCCCGAAGTTCCGGCACCGTGGTTAAAGACAATTTCGCGGGCATATTCGATAGGCTGGCTTCCTTCGGGAACATCAAAAACCATGTGAGTTTCCAGTTCCCGCCAAAGACGGGCGGTGAGCTCCACATCCCCCTGAACCACCATCGCCGCGTTGATTGCACCGACGGAGCAGCCCGTTACGATATCGATTTTTATCCCAAGTTCGGTAAGGGCCTGCCATACACCCACCTCGTAGGCACCCCGGGAGCCGCCGCCCCCAAGGACGAGAGCGGTTTTCTTCTGATTTTTTGCTTCCATACCCAAAACCTCCTAACTTTTGACTACCAAAATTTTATCATAAATGGTATACTGTTATCAAGAAAAACAAAACCGGAGGCGGAAGAATTGGACAAACGATTAGAGGAGATAATAAAGCAAAGCGAGAATGTGGTTTTCTTCGGAGGCGCGGGAGTCTCCACCGAAAGCAATATTCCGGATTTTCGCTCGGAAAAGGGTTTATATAACGCGCAGCAGCAATACGGCAGAAGCCCGGAGGAAATGCTTTCTCACAGCTTTTTCACCAGGCATACCGAGACTTTTTTTGACTACTATAAGCATAATTTGATTTATCGGGACGCTCAGCCAAACAAAGCCCACAGAGCGCTGGCTTTTCTCGAAAAAGAGGGAAAGCTCAAAGCAGTCATCACCCAGAATATCGACGGACTGCACCAGAAAGCGGGCAGCAAGCGGGTGTATGAGCTTCACGGCTCAGTTCTTCGGAATTATTGTATGGACTGCGGGGAATTTTACGATCTTGATTTTATCATGGAGGATTCCCATTGTCGGGGAAACATTCCCCTTTGCCCGAAGTGCGGCGGCGTGATAAAGCCCGATGTGGTGCTTTACGAGGAAATGCTGGACGAAGGGTGCATGGCAGGAGCAATAAACGCCATCGAAAAAGCGGATGCCCTCATCATCGGAGGGACTTCTCTCGTGGTCTATCCCGCAGCGGGTTTGATACGCTATTTTCGTGGTAAAAATCTTGTGTTGATCAACAAGCAGCCTACCCCTTACGACGGCAGGGCGGATCTGGTAATCAACGACTCAATTGGAAAGGTAATGGAGGTATTATAATGTCAGGATTATTCAACAGACTGAAACAGCTCAAAATAGAAAGAGATGACGCGATTTTCGTGGCAATAGATTTCCAGGAAAAACTCATGCCGGCAATGGCAGATAGGGAAGAACTGGAGAAAAAAACGGTAAAATTGGCAGAGGGCATGAAAATCCTGGGAATCCCCACCATCGTAACCCAGCAGTATACGAAAGGCTTGGGGGCTACAGTGCCGGCAATAGCAGAGGCTCTGGGAGAATTTACTCCTATCGATAAAACTACATTCAGCTGCATGGGAAACGAGGAATTTATCGCTTCGCTGGAAGCTATTGACAGGGGAACAGTGATTTTGGCAGGCATCGAGGCGCATATCTGCGTAGAACAGACGGCGCTTGCGCTCCTTGCGGAGGGCTACGAGGTGGCACTGGTGACGGACTGCATTCAGTCCAGAGATCCGAAGAACAAAGAAATCGCCATTCAGAGAATGACCCAGGCGGGGGTAATTCCTACGAGCTTCGAGAGCGTGCTTTACGAGCTTCTCGGAAGTGCGAAAGCCCCTGAATTTAAGGCAATTTCCGCCCTCGTAAAGTAGGTGCAAGGGGAGCAAAAGACGGTATGATATTTGAGAGAACCTTTGACAATTTGACCGGGGATGAAATCGAAATGCTCAATTCCTATTTTGACGGCTACGATTATCAATCTTCGGGCTACACATTTATAGCAAACTACATTTGGCGAAACACACACAACATAAGCTGGCAGATTATCGGGGACTACCTTTGTATCGGGGCTTCGGCGGAGCTTGACCCGGAGGAGGACAAGCGGCATTTCATGTCCTTCCCCCTTACGAGGACAGGAGCCTACGATGCTCATTCGTTGCGGGAAACACTGCTTACCGCAAAAAAGATGTTTAACGAAAAGGGACAGGAGCTTTATGTAAGCATGATTCCGAAACATCTGGTGCATTATCTGGAAGAATGCTTTCCGGGGCAGGTTTTTTGCGAACACGACAGGGACGAGGACGACTATGTCTATCTGCGTGAGGATCTTGTAAGCCTCAGCGGCCGCAAGCTCCACCAAAAGAAGAATCATCTGAACTATTTCCTGAAAAACTATGAGTTTACCTATGAAGAGGCAAGTCCGGAGAACACCGAGGAGATCATGGCGTATATCGAGAGCAAAAACGAGTACAAGCTGGGAGAAACTCCGGAAGAATGGAAAGAAATCCTCGAAATGGAAACCGAGGCGATCCGTGAACTGCTGAAATTCCTCGGCAAAGGGCTTTTGTCGGGGGTAATCAGAATCGGCGGCAAGATCGAAGCGGTTACTCTGGGAGAATTTGCTCGGAGAAACAGCAAGGAAACGGTGATCGTCCATGTGGAAAAAGCCGACGACAGAATCCGTGGACTTTATCAGGCGATAAACAACGAGTTTTGCAAGAGGCTTCCCGAGGAAACCATCTATGTGAATCGGGAGGAGGACATGGGGCTTTTGAACCTCAGACAGACCAAGCTCTCCTATAAGCCGGTCACCATGACGGAAAAATATTTCGCCATAATCAGATGATTTCCCGATTCTATGTGATCTTTGATAGTGGGTGCAATTTTTCCATTCCTTTTCTATTCCGAAATAAGGTGCATCCGCACCCGTTCTCGGAATAGAAACGTGCGCCGCTATTGACGATTACCAAGAAAATCGGGTATAATATATTCCGACATCAGGTGCAACTGCACCGGTTTTCGGAATGGAGGGTGCATTATGGAAATCAAACGTGATGTTTATCTGGATAAGTTGATTCGGAAAAAGAAAAATGGACTGATAAAAGTAGTGACGGGTGTAAGAAGATGCGGAAAATCATATCTGCTGTTTCATCTTTTTCATGATCATCTGTTGGACAGCGGTGTTGCAGAGGATCATATCATAGAAATAGCACTCGATGACCGTAGCAATAAAGAGCTGCGCGACCCGGATGTCATCTTAAAGTTCATAAAGGAAAGCATAAAGGATAAAGAGGATTATTATATTATTCTTGATGAAGTTCAATATCTGGACGAATTTGAAGATGTCCTCAATAGCCTGCTGCATATTCGCAATGCGGATGTGTATGTAACGGGCAGCAATTCCAAATTTCTCTCGTCTGATGTGATTACTCAGTTCCGTGGACGGGGAGACGAGATTCGCGTCTATCCTTTAAGCTTTTCCGAATACGTGTCTGTGTACCAGGGTTCACAGGATGAAGCGTGGGATGACTATCTTGTTTATGGTGGTCTGCCGCTCATCTTAACAATGGAAGAAGCCGAGGACAAGGCAGAATATCTTACTTCACTGTTTCAAAAGGTTTATATCTCAGATATCGTTGAGCGACACAATGTACGAAACAAAGCGGAGCTGGATGAACTGGTAGATGTCCTTGCATCTGCGATAGGAAGCTATACGAACCAAAATAAGCTTGTGCGGACATTCAAAAGTGTTAAGAATAAGAATATCAGCGATAAGACGATTAAGAATTATACAGACTATCTGATAGATTCGTATCTTATCAGCAAAGCGGATCGCTATGACATCAAGGGAAAGAAATACATTGGAAAGCTGTCAAAGTACTATTTTGAAGATGTAGGACTAAGAAATGCAAGATTAGGCTTCCGTCAGATTGAAGAAACGCATTTGATGGAGAATATTATCTACAATGAACTAAGGGTTCGAGGATATCATGTGGATGTCGGTGTGGTGGAATATTATGAAACCAAGGCCGATGGAAAACGTGGAAAGAAGCAGTTAGAGGTGGATTTCGTTGCCACAAAAGGAAGCGAGAAGTATTATATTCAATCTGC
>CAVJCN010000020.1:0-11871 GCA_963647945.1 Absicoccus sp.
CTTCAATCTCTCCGGTTTCGTACTTCTGTACGGTGCGGAGGGATTTTTTCAGCATTTGTGCCAGCTCGGTCTGGTTCAGTCCCTTCCGTCTTCGGAGCTGCTTGATTCTCTGCCCGATAGCGGGATAATCGAAATTGTCCATATCTGATTCACCTCGTCCATATCATATCACACGATAAAGCGAATTGCAAGTGCATATTTTTATTTCACAAAGGCTTGACAGATGCACCTCGTATGCGTATAATTAAAATACGCACTTAGAGTGCATATTTCAATCGAACATGAAAAGGAGAATGAACAAAAGATGCGTAACGCAGAGAAAAACACTTTGAAACAGGAGGTACTATGAGAGCGCAGTTTATCACAGCAACCGAAGTTGCAGAGATCATGGGCATCAGCCGCAGCAAGGCATATCAGATTGTCCGGGAGATGAACAGAGAACTGAAAGCACAGGGCTATCTAACCGTAGCCGGGAAATGCCCCGCCCAGTATTTCAAGCAGAAGTTCTATGGCTTCCAGATTTCCGGAGGTGGGTATGATGACGGTAAATGAGAAAACGACCGCCCCGGACACATCTGTTAGCGCAGATGATGGGCAGTCGCTTCACAATTCAACTAAGAGCAGTATAACCGAAAACACCAGCCAAAACAAGCCCCAAAATGTTAATCCGCAAAATATTCTCCCTTCGGAGATCGTACAAAAAGGACGCTTCTGTTGCTGGCGGTATGAGGAACGGGACGGACGGAAAACGAAAGTCCCGTACAATCCTCTGACCGGGCAGATGGCTCGGAGCAACGATGTAGGCAGTTTCGCAGATTTCAAGATCGCATCCCGTGCGACGGGCTATGATGGCATCGGCGTTGGAATATTCAACGGCATCTGTGCCATCGACCTTGACTATTGCGTCACAGACAGCGGCTTTTATTCCGGCACAGCGGCAGAGATCGTGTCACTGATGCACAGCTATACTGAATACAGTCCCAGCGGAAATGGACTGCACATCCTGTTCCGGGCTGACGGTTTTCAGTACGACAGCAAGCGCTATTATATTATGAACCACAAGGCTGGCATTGAGGTATATGTAGCCGGAGCAACAAAAAAGTATGTGACGCTGACAGGTCACACTTGCGAAAATTATGCGTTTGGCGACCGCACGAGGGAACTGCAAATCCTGTTGGACAAGTTCATGTGCCGCCCCGAAATCAATACAGGAAATGCAATAAATGCAGACAATACTGATCTCAGCGCAGATGAAATACTGAAACTTGCCAAAAGCAGCCGAAACGGCGCAACGTTCTATGCTTTGTATTCCGGTTCTCAGGCGGGGCATTTGTCCCAATCCGAAGCGGATATGGCGCTGTGCCGGCATCTGGCTTTCTGGACAGGCAGAGACGCACAAAAGATGGATGCTTTGTTCCGCAGTTCCGGCCTCATGCGGGAGAAATGGGACAGGGCGCAGTCCGGCAGCACCTACGGCGCGATTACGATTCAAAAGGCAATCGAAAGCTGTACGGAGGTTTACACGCCCCGGCAGGAGCCAAAGGCACAGTTTTCAACCCTCGTCCCTCTGACGCCACAGTGGAGCGAACTTCCAACATTCCCGATAGAAGCGCTACCCGATACCGTCAGTCGCTATGCTGCTGCGGTAGCGGCGCACAGCCAAACTTCACCTGATATGGCAGCGGTGATCGCGCTCGGTGTGCTGGCGGTCTGCTTGCAAGGAAAGTTCAAGGTGGAAGGTACGCCGGGTTACTATGAGCCGCTAAGCCTCTACACAGTGCTTATCGCCTCTCCGGGCGAACGAAAGTCAGGTGTCATGCGCTCCATGACAAGCGTTCTCTATGAATATGAGCAGGAATTCAACCGTTCTCACGCTCTGGAAATCAGACAAAACCGGCAGGAGCGAGAATCCATTGAGCGGCAAATCTCCGGCTTAAAGAAGAAGCTGGAGAGTAAAAGCGGGCGGGAAATGGAGCTGGAATTGCAACAACTTGAAGGGCAACTTGCGGATATGCCCGAACTGAAGCCTGCGCGATTCTTTGCAGACGATTGTTCCAGTGAGGCACTGACCAGTCTGCTTGCCAACAACGGCGGCATTCTCTCCGTGATCTCCGCAGAGGGCGGTATCTTTGACATCATGGCTGGGAGGTATTCCAGCAAGGTCAACATCGATGTCTGGCTGAAAGGTCATTGCGGCGACCCAATCTATGTTGACCGCATGAGCCGCGAGGCAGAGTGTATTCCCCATCCGGCGCTGTCCGCTATCCTCACCATCCAGCCAAGTGTTTTGACCGAGATCATGGAAAATACAACTATGACCGGGCGCGGGCTGATTGCGAGATTCCTGTATGCTTCCCCTCCATCTAAAATCGGAAACCGTATATTTCGCGCGCCACCTGTCCCGGCAGAGATCAGCAAGGCTTACCGCAGACTGGTTTTCCGTCTCATGGCTATTCCCGTCAGCGATAACGTGCAAACGCTGCATCTGTCTGAAAAGGCGCTGGAAACAGTAGACGATTACTTCTCCGAACACGAAAGATACCTTGCAGGAGAGGGTCAGGCAACCGCCGATTGGGCAAGCAAATACATCGGTGCGGTACTGCGGATCGCCGGACTTTTGCATGGCGCGGATATGGAGCCAGGCGATTATGAAATTTCAGCCTCTACCATCCGCAGAGCCATCGAGATAGGAAAATATTTTCTGGCACATTCCAGCTACGCCTACTCCATGATGGGCGGCGATCTGAACATCAAAAAAGCAAAATTTGTACTGGCGAAACTCTCCAAGCTGGGTAAGTTGGAAATCAAACGTTCTGATCTGTTTCAGGCTTGCCGGGGCAAGTTCTTTCAGAAAACGGAGGAACTATTCCCTACTCTGGACTTGCTGGAGGAACACGGCTACCTGCGGCAGCTCGTCCCTGAACGGTCAGGTTCCGGCAGGCCGCCGGACGTGCGCATCCTCGTAAATCCCGCAGCGTGACAGGCAGGAATATACTGCATTTATTGCACTTCCTGCACAACTCAGTGTCCCCCGTCCCCGGTGAGAAATCCGCAGATTTTGAAACGGAAAGGCAGGGAGAAACGCATTTGCTTCTTCCTGCCTGTGGGCGGCGATTATGAGCAATTTCATGTTGCGAGGAAACAGCCGGACACGCCGGTTTTTAAGGTTTGTATAGACACGGCAAACCGCAAAACCGGCAGAGGCATCCGCAGATGCCGCATCCCCCTCGGGAGAGCCCACGATACTTTGCAGCCGCAGGATGAAAGTATCATAGTGGGTTATTACACTTCCGCAGAAGTGCTACCCCGAAAACTCCCCCGTCCTGCACAATCTGAAATCAGGAGGTAAACTGCCTATGGCAAGAGGCGACGGTATTCACCGTACCAGCGCAAGAAACGCAAGAATGAAAGTCGCAGATATTGACAACGCGCAGGCGCACAATGAGCGCGAAAAATCGTCGTATGTCAATCAGGACATCGTTCCCGAAAGGACGCCATACAATGTTCATTTCAAAACACCAACCGCCGGGTATAAGGAGATGTTCGAGCAGATGCGTGCTGACGGCGTGATCTCTACGCGCGGTCTGAAAGCGGACGCCGAGAAATTCGGAGAGCTGATCTTCGATGTCAACTCCGCCTACTTCTTCAATCACGGCGGATATGACTTTGCAAAACAATTTTACACCGATGCGTACAAAGCTGCAATCGAAATTGTCGGCGGTGAGCAGTACATTCTATCAGCGGTCATGCACGCCGACGAGCGCAACCGCGCTATGTCCGACGCATTGGGACGGGACGTGTACCACTATCATCTTCATGTGGTCTATATTCCCGTCGTGGAGAAGCAAATCCTGTGGTCGAAGCGCTGCAGGGATGAGTCGCTTCGCGGCACGGTCAAGGAGACGATTCAGCAGGTCAGCATGAGCAAGAAGTGGGCTTCCAAGCCCGCACTGGATGAAAACGGCGAGCCGATTCTGAGCGCAAAAGGCAAGCCCGTTCTCAAAAAATCCTACAGCGTTTTGCAGGACGATTTCTTCCGGTATATGCGCAACGCTGGGTACGACGATGTAGAGCGCGGCGAACGCGGCAGCTCCGAGGAACATCTGACCGTGACACAGTTCAAGGTGCAGCAGGAGCAGGCGCGGCTGGAATCGATTGAAGGAAAGATTGATAAGAAGAAGCAGACGCTCGAAAAATACAATGAGAAAATTCAGGAACAAAAAGGTGTGGTAGCCTCCTTCTACGAGATCGACAGCATCGGGAAAAAGACCATTTCCGGCAACATCTCCATGACGCCAAAGGATGCGCAGTTCCTCAAGGATCTTGCCAAAGAGGGCATTGCCTCTCGTGGGCAGATTGGAAACCTGATGAATAGAGTTGAAACGCTCAAGCGCGATGTCAGCGTATGGAAACGTAAATATGAGAAACTGCAAGAGCAGACAAAAGATTTCATGACGGCACTCAAACGAGCGCCACGCAAGGTTAAAGAATTCCTACAATTCATCCTCCATGCCGAGCCTGAAAAGCCAGAGCAGTCCAGAAGTCGCGATATACCGCGTCGAAAAAGTCACGGAATGGAGCTGTGAGCAGTTGCGGTGTAGAGCCGTAAAAATCCGAAAATAGCCAACGGGAGCGCGTTAGACGGGCTGTGCATCGTCCGGCGCGTTCCTGTTTGAAAATCTCCGTTTTTTCCAAGTCATGAGCCGGAGAAAATGCCCAAAAAGCCACTCTTGCGCGACAGAGCGCAGAAAGGAGCCGCATATGAAAACAGGATTGACAAATAATCGGAATGTTTTGACCGCAACAACACACAGAAGAGCCGACACGCCTGTATATCTTCAATATCCAAAATATGTCACAGACGCAGAACGCGCATTGCACATAGTACATAAACATCTGATTTGTAAGTGCAAAAATACATTTGTGTTTGCAGATTATTAATTTGCGATTTTGGTAGAAATCTTTACAAACGTGCGCTATAATATAGTTATGTATTTTTGGTAAGGGGGACTTCTCAATATGCGCATCAGCTATAACAAGCTCTGGAAGATGCTTATTGATAAAAATATGAAAAAGAGTGATTTGAAAGAAAAAGCCGGCATCAGTTCTGCGTCCCTTGCAAAGCTCGGCAAGGGAGACAACATTACCACAGATGTTCTGCTTCGTATTTGCGAGGCAATGGATTGTCGGATTGAAGATATTCTCGAAACGGTTCGTGACTAACCAACACTAAAAAATTTGATTAGGAGGTTTTGATATGACCATATTGGGCAAGAAGCAGATGTCGGAAGAAGACATCAAATTGAATTATATCACTCCGGTCATTCTTAATGGTTGGAAAGGTCACATGACAATGGAGACAAAGATTACTGATGGCAGAATCAACATCAGCGGCAATATTGTGGCTCGCAGTAAGCCAAAATTTGCCGACTATATGCTTTATCTCAACGATGGGAAGCCAATTGCCGTAGTTGAAGCAAAGGATAATAATCATTCGGTATCTCACGGCTTGCAGCAGGCGATGACATATGCACAGATGATGGATCTCCCGTTCGCATATTCCTCAAACGGAGATGCTTTCTATGAGCATGACTTCTTTACCGGGCAGGAACGGCAGATTGCTTTAGAGCAATTTCCAACACAGGATGAGCTTGTAGCAAGATATTACGCTGAACTGAACGGCGGCAAGGGCGTATCCGATTTGGAAAAGAAAATAGTCTCCCAGCCGTACTACTCGTCTCAAAGCACATATCCTCCACGCTATTATCAAAGAAACGCTGTAAACAGAACCGTGGAAGCAATCGCCAAAGGGCAGCAGAGATTGTTGCTTGTGATGGCAACGGGAACGGGCAAAACGTATACTGCATTCCAGATAGTGTATCGGCTGCTCCGCTCTGACCTTAAAAAGAGAATTTTGTATTTGGCTGACAGGAACATTCTTGTTGACCAGAGCATTTTGCAGGATTTCGCACCGCTTGAAAAGACCATTTATAAAGTAGACTTTTCTGACAAGGAGTGTTTGAGCAAGATCGCATCCCATGAAGTAAACTTTGCCCTCTATCATCAGATGGTCGGGCAGAATGATGAAGAACACTTCAAACAGATTCCCGCAGAATACTTTGACCTCATTATTGTGGATGAATGTCATCGTGGAAGTGCCAAGGAGGATAGTAACTGGAGAAAGGTTCTAGAGTATTTTTCTTCTGTAACCCAAATCGGTATGACCGCTACTCCAAAGGAGAGCGAAAAGGTATCGAATATCGATTACTTTGGAGAGCCTGTCTATACTTATAGCTTGAAACAGGGTATCGAGGATGGATTTCTTGCTCCGTTCAAGGTTATCAATATTGCAACCAACATTGGTGACGGCTGGAGACCGCACAAAGGGCAAACCGATATATACGGCAATGTGCTCGAAGACCGAATCTATAACAATAGGGATTATGATTACAATATCATTCTCCAAGACCGTATTGACGAGGTTGCAAAGGAGATCACCGAGTATCTGAAAAGCACTGACAGGATGCAGAAGACGATTGTGTTCTGTGCCTCCGAAGATCATGCTGAACGCATGAGGATTGCTCTTATCAACCAAAACGCTGACATGGTTAAGGAAAATCCGGACTACTGTGTTAGAATCACTGGCTCGGATATTTATGGCAAGTCCAAACTTGATTATTTTATCTCCGTATCCAGTCCTTACCCGGTTATCGCTACGACATCCGAACTGCTCTCCACCGGAGCAGACTGCAAGATGACAAAGCTGATCGTTCTGGACAAGACGGTTGAGAGCATGACTACCTTTAAGCAGATTATCGGGCGAGGGACCCGTATCAGGGAAAAGGAAGGTAAGACACACTTTGTCGTTATGGACTTTAGAAATGTGACAAGGCTCTTTACCGACCCTGATTGGGACGGCCCTATCGAGCAGGACGAAGGCTTCCAACACGGCAGCGGAGGAAACAAACCCAAATGCGGTGAACCCGGCGGCAGTGGAGAGGAACCGCACGTTGACCCCGTTGAAACGCCTATCGTTGATAAAGACGGGTGCAGGGTGAAGATTATCAATAAGACTGTTTCTGTGTATGATGCCAACGGCAAGCTGCTTCGTCAGGAAGATATTATCGACTACACGAGAACCAATATCAAAGGCGAATATGCGTCCCTTTCTGACTTTATACATAAGTGGAAAGCATCGGATAAGAAGAAAACGATTGAACAATCCTTTATTGCGATGGGGATTGATTTGAAGGCTCTGAAAGCGGAACAAGGAATGTCTGATGTTGATGATTTTGATTTTATCTGCTATGTAGCATACGGTAAAAAGCCGCTGACGAGAAAAGCGAGAGCTAATAATGTAAAGAAAAAAGACTTTTTCAGCAAGTATTCTTTCTGAAGCGCAGGCAGTCCTCTCCATTCTCTTGGACAAGTATATGAACCAGGGCATTACTGAGGTTGAGGACATTAAGGTTCTTTCTCTTGCGGACTTTGCCGACTTTGGAAAGCCTGCAAAAATCGTTAAGCTGTTCGGCGGCAAGGCGCAGTATGAAGCTGCTATTAAGGAACTTGAAGCGAACATCTACGAATTAGAGGTAAGTTAATTATGGCGATGCAGTCAGGTTTTATAAAAAGAATCCGTGATATTATGCGCATGGACGCAGGTATCAACGGCGATGCTCAGCGAATTGAGCAGATGGTATGGATGCTTTTCTTGAAAGTATACGATGCCAAAGAAGATGACTGGGAACTAAACGAGGACAACTACGAGTCCATCATTCCCGAAGACCTCCGATGGAGGAATTGGGCGAAAGCAGATAGCAGCGGTCACACCATGACAGGAGATAAGCTGCTGGTCTTTGTCAATAACACCTTATTCCCTGTGCTGAAAGGCAACGATGTAAAAGAGGGCGAAAAGGTTGTCTATGAGGGCATTAAGGTTACCCCTGCCACTCCGATTAAGAAAGCAATCGTGAAATCAACCTTTGAAGATGCCAACAACTATATGAAAGATGGCGTTTATCTCCGTCAGGTCATTGATGTCATTGACGAGGTTGAGTTTGATGATGTCAAAGAAAGCCACGCTTTCGGTTTTGTTTACGAGGAAATTCTAAGAGAGCTGCAATCTGCCGGTTCCTCCGGTGAATTTTACACGCCGAGAGCCGTTACGGAGTTCATGGCACAGATGATAAAGCCGAAACTTGGCGAAAAGATGGCAGACTTTGCTTGCGGCACGGGCGGCTTCATCACCTCTTGGCTAGGGCAGCTTTCCAAGCAGGTAACGGATACCGCTGCTCAGAAGCAGCTTGACGACAGCATTTATGGGGTTGAGAAAAAGCCTTTTCCGTATCTGCTCTGCGTAACCAATATGTTGCTGCACGACATTGAGGTACCAAACATCTATCACATGAACTCGCTGAAGCACAATCTGCTGGACTATACGGATGATGACAAGTTTGATGTGATCCTGATGAACCCTCCTTATGGTGGACATGAGGACAAGTCTATTCAGGGCTTCTTCCCCGACGACCTGGCAAGTTCAGAGACCGCCGATCTGTTTATGTCGGTCATCCTGTACCGCTTGAAGAAGAACGGCAGAGCGGCTGTCGTCGTGCCGGACGGGTTCCTGTTCGGTCTGGACAATGCGAAGGTGAACATCAAGAAAAAGCTTATCAGCGAGTTCAATCTGCACACAGTCATAAGATTGCCCAGCTCTGTGTTCAGCCCGTATACCTCGATTACCACGAACCTGCTGTTCTTTGATAACACAAAGCCGACAACAGAGACATGGTTTTATCGGGTGGATATTCCGTCTGACAGGAAGCATTTCTCTAAGACCAAGCCGATGGAGCTTAAGCACTTTGACGATTGCATCGCTTGGTGGAATGACCGAAAAGAAATCCAGGACGGAGAAAACTTCAAGGCACAGAAGTTTACCGCAGCTTATCTGCTGAATGAACAGGGCTGCAATATTGACCTTTGCGGCTATCCCCATGAGGAAGAAGAAATTCTTGAACCTATGGATTTGATCCAACGCTATCAGGAAGAACGGGCATCCCTCAATGCAGAGATCGACCGTGTGTTGGAAAGCATTACAGCTCTGTTGGGAGGAAGTATCGATGGATAAATTAAAACCTGTTTCTCCTGAAGATCAGGGCGAGATTGTTATTTATCGGGCTGACGACGGAAATGCAAAAATTGATGTGCGTTTTGTCGATGAGACTGTATGGCTTACGCAGGCGCAGCTTTGTGAGCTTTATCAGACCAGCAAGGCGAATATCAGCGAACACATCAAAAATATTTTTGAAGAGAAGGAGCTGGACGAGGAATCAACTGTTCGGAAATTCCGAACAGTTCAAGAAGAGGGCAGCCGCACGGTTACTCGTACCCTTACTTACTATAACCTCGACATGATTATCTCCATTGGATACCGCGTGAAATCCGTCATTGCCACGCAGTTCCGCCGCTGGGCAACGGAGCGGCTGAAGGAATACATGGTCAAGGGCTTTACCATGGATGATGAACGCCTGAAAAACCTTGGCGGTGGTTCCTACTGGAAAGAGCTGCTTGATCGGATTCGGGATATTCGTTCCTCAGAGAAAGTTATGTACCGTCAGGTACTGGATCTATACGCTACCAGTGCGGACTATAATCCCAAGAGTTCCGAGTCTGTGGCATTTTTCAAAATGGTGCAGAACAAACTTCACTATGCCGCCCATGGACATACCGCCGCAGAGGTGATTTACCAACGTGCCGACGCAGAAAAGCCTTTCATGGGCTTGACCACGTTCTCCGGCGACTTTCCCACCATGCAGGATGTCACCGTCGCCAAGAACTATCTGACAGAGGATGAGCTTGCAATCCTGAACCGCATTGTCTCCGGTTACTTCGACTTTGCGGAGATACAGGCTATGCGCCACCGACCCATGTATATGAGCGATTATGTGGAGCATCTGGACAACCTGCTGAAATCCACCGGCGAGGGAGTCTTGATCGGCGCTGGAACGGTAAGCCATGCGCAGGCGATGGAAAAAGCAAAGGCAGAGTATCGAAAGTATCAGGTGCAGAATCTTTCCCCCGTGGAGGAGGCTTATCTGGACTCCATTCGCTCCCTAGAACAAACGGCAAAGAAAAAGGAAAGAGAAGCCAGAGGTGGGCATGAATGACACCGCAGGAATTAAAAAGCAGCATTTTGCAGCTTGCCATGCAGGGAAAGCTGGTTGAGCAGCGTCCCGAAGAAGGCACAGCCGAAGAACTCTATCAGCAGATTCAAGCTGAAAAGCAGAGATTGATTAAAGCGGGCAAAATCAAAAAGGGCAAACCTCTGCCGGAAATTACAGAGGGTGAGATACCATTTGATATTCCGGAGAGTTGGAAGTGGGTTTATCTATTGGATGTGGTCGAAGAAAGGCCTGCAAATGGTTTTTCTCCCAAAGGCGTTGATTATCAGACCGCAGTGAAAAATCTTACGCTTACCGCAACAACCAGCGGTTATTTTAAGGCAGATGCATTTAAATATGTGGATATACAGCTCGAACCAGATTCAAAGTATTGGTTAAAGAGAAATGACCTTCTCGTTCAAAGAAGTAACTCTAGAGAGCTTGTTGGAACAAGTTGTATTTACACGGGCGAGGACAACGCATATATTTATCCAGATTTAATGATGAGACTCAGGGCAATGGATGATGTTGATGTGAAATATATTGACTATGTATTAAAATCTCCTTTGACAAGAAGTTATTATGCTAAAAACGCATCAGGCACATCAGAAAGCATGCCAAAAATTAACCAAGGTATTGTTTCTGCAACATTAGTTCCACTGCCTCCGCTTGCTGAACAGAAACGAATTGTTGCCAAACTGGAAGAAATACTGCCGCTGTGTGAGCGGCTGAAATGAGGTGAATCAGATGACTGCGGAATGGGTAATGGTTATAATCACAGGGATTTATGTTATAGCAACCATTTTTATTTGTTTGGCAAATATCAAGGCTGCCAATGCATCGAAAGAACAGTTGCGGGAGATGCAAAAGCAGTTTGCAGAAACAAACAGGCCTGTTGTCGAGCTTGAATTCCACCATAGCAGAAGAACGTGGTATATCGCCCGTTTTATAAACCGAGGGAACCTGACTGCTCAGCATGTCAAAATCAATTTGGATCAGAAGTTTGTTGACAGTATTCCGGAAGAATCAATTAGGCGGGAATTAGAACGGATAAAAGGCAAGGAATGCATTATAGGTGCCGGACAGTATTATGACTTGTACATCGGCAGCAACAAGCTTCGCGGAAATCCAAATATGAAGCCGCTAACCGGAACTATAGAGTATAAGGCGCAAGGTGAAACCTATCAAAGTGATCTCTTTGTGGATTTAGAACATTATATGACGTTTTTTTCCTCAACGACCGACGAGGAAGATTTGCTTAAGACTATGAAAAAGATTGGTGATGAGCTTAAGGACATAAAGCAAATCTTAAGCATTCAAAGTGCAAATGAGGAAGATTCTGAATAAAATATATCTTTTCAAAATCGAAGGCCTTTTGTCATTGTTTGAACGACTGAAATAAGCTTTCCCCCAATATACTGAAGAAAGGTGGTTTCGGAAAATGTACCTAAAACGATTATCTGCGATAAATATGGGACCAATCAATGATGTGTCTATCACATTTCCGTTTGAGAAATCCGGAAATCCAAAGCCAGTAATCATTGTTGGCGAAAATGGGGCAGGTAAAACTACGCTTTTATCCAATGTAGTCGACTCATTATATGAATTAGCAGAAAAGGCATTTAATGATGTTACCAAGTCTGATGGCAACTCAGGACACCAATACTTCAAAGCAATCTCTCCCTCTGAAATTCGAATTGGACAAGAATATATG
>CAVJCN010000021.1:0-11717 GCA_963647945.1 Absicoccus sp.
TTGGAGGTGATGCGGATGAGTGAAGCGGAATTCCATGCGGAGAAAATGTATTTGCTTTGCCTGGGTACGGCAAAAGAGATGCTGAAACGCGGCATCATATCCGAGGAAGAATACTCAAAAATTGATACAATGCTGCGCCGAAAATACAAGCCTACTTTGTCTACATTATTATCGGGAAAACCCTTGATATAACCGGCTTTTAGAGTGATATATAGTGTCGGAAAGGAGTTGATTTTATGCGGAAAATCACCAAGTTAGAGCCAAAAAAAGCAGCCCTTCCGACAAGGAAAAAAGTCGCTGCGTATGCCCGCGTCTCGAAGGACACGGAGAGGCTTCTGCATTCCGCGTCCGCACAGGTCAGCTACTACAGCGAACTGATACAGAAAAATCCCGAATGGGAATACGCAGGCGTGTATGTTGACTGCGGAATAACGGGTACCCTCACCTACAAGAGGGACGAGTTCAAAAGGATGCTCACCGACTGTGGAGCCGGGAAGATCGACATCATACTCACCAAGTCCATCAGCCGGTTCGCAAGGAACACGGTCGACCTTCTGGAAACTGTGCGCCACCTCAAGTCCATCGGCGTGGAGGTGCGGTTCGAGAAAGAACGCATCAATTCATTTTCCGAGGACGGAGAACTGATGCTTTCGCTCCTCGCTTCTTTTGCACAGGAAGAAAGCCGTAGCATTTCCGAGAATGTGAAATGGGGCATCCACAAAAGGTTCAAGAGCGGCGAGATCGGCGTGGCGAACAAACACATCCTCGGCTACCAATACGATGAGGATCAGAAAAAGTACATCATCATTCCTGAAGAAGCCGAATCGGTCAGATGGATGTTTCAGATGTACATCGACGGCGTTACCCTGCAGGACATTGCAGATAACCTGAACAACGCAGGCATCCGCACCATCCTCGGTAACAATTTTCAGGAAGCCTCGGTGCGGCAGCTTATTTTCAATGAGGTCTACGCCGGGGACATCAGACGGCAGAAATGTTATGTATCCGATCCCATCAAAAAGGACAAGGTTCCAAACCGCGGCGAACTGCCGCAGTATTACATGGCGGACTGCCACGAGGCAATCATTGACCGTGAAACCTATGCAAAGGTCAAGGCAGAGATGGAACGCAGAGCCTCGCTCCTCAATCCCACCTACTGCTTTACCAGGAAAATCCGCTGTGGCACCTGTGGAGCGCAGTTCACCCGCAAGAAAGGAAAAGTCAAAGGCAGAACCTATGTGCATTGGATTTGCCGGAGCAAGAAGGAAACCGGGATGACCTGTTCCAGCGTGAACTTCAGCGAGGAAGAACTGAAAAACATCTGCGCCGATGTCCTTGAGACCGATTCTTTCGATGAGGAGATTTTCGAGAGCCGGGTCAAGGACATCGTTGTCCTGAAGAACGGCGATGTGGAATTCCACCTTGTCGGCGGTGAAACGCGGCGATGGAAAAACCTGCATCTGAATCAGCCGAGGCACAAGGTCACGCTCACGGATGCATTTCAGGGCAAAATACGATGCGCCAAGTGCGGCAACACCTACCACCGTGTCAATTCCGCAAACAAGTGGGTGTACTGGTACTGCATAGGAAAGAAGAAAAAAGGAATGACCTGCAACAATATCAATTACACCGATTTCCAGCTACGACAGATCACGGCACATATCCTCGGCTTGGAGGATTTTGACGAGCAGGTCTTTTCAGAACAGATCGAGTGCATCACCGTTCTTGAGGACGGCGGCCTCGAATACCACTTTTACGAAGGGAGGGCAGAGAGATGGCAAAGAGTGTAATTACCATTCCTGCTACCAAGAGCAAGTACACGGCAACGCCGCTGTCCTGCAAGAAAAAAAGGAAGGTCGCAGCATATGCCCGCGTCAGCACAGACCACGAGGAACAGCAAAGTAGCTATGAAGCGCAGGTGGACTACTACACCACCTACATCCAAGGCAGAGATGATTGGGAGTTCGTTTCCGTGTATGCGGATGAAGGCATAACCGGCTGCAACACAAAAAAGCGCGACGGTTTCAACAACATGGTGGAGGATGCGCTGGCGGGCAAGATCGACCTCATCATTACAAAATCGGTCAGCCGTTTCGCCCGCAACACTGTGGACAGCCTTACGACCATCCGAAAGCTGAAGGAACACGGCACGGAGTGCTATTTTGAAAAAGAGAACATCTGGACGTTCGACGGCAAGGGAGAGCTTCTCCTCACCATTATGTCGAGCCTTGCGCAGGAAGAAAGCCGCTCCATTTCGGAGAACTGCACATGGGGACAGAGAAAGCGATTTCAAGACGGCAAGGTCACGGTTCCGTTCGGACGGTTCCTCGGCTACGACCGCGGCGAGGACGGCAACCTTGTGCTGAACGAGGACGAGGCACAGATCATTCGCAGGATTTACGGATTGTTCCTGCAGGGACGCTCACCGTATGCGATTGCGAAGGTGCTGACTTCCGAGGGTATCCCTACGCCCGGAAAGAAAAAGACCTGGTCGGCATCTACAGTCAAAAGCATCCTCACGAACGAGAAGTACAAAGGCGATGCCCTTCTGCAAAAGGTCTACACCGAAGATTTCCTTACCAAGAAGAAAATCAAGAACGACGGGCAGGTTCCGCAATACTATGTGGAGAACAATCATCCCGCCATCATCGAGCCGGGAGTGTTCGACAGGGTTCAGAAACTTATGGCGCTCAGACATCCCGGTCAGAACCGCAACAGCAGCATCAGCCCTTTTTCGAGCAAAATCAAATGCGGTGATTGCGGTAGCTGGTACGGCTCAAAAGTGTGGCACTCCAATGACAAATACAGAAAAGTCATCTGGCAATGCAATCATAAATTCGACGGGGACTGCAAATGTGGAACGCCACACATCACTGAGGACGAGATACGGAGCCTTTTCATAAAAGCGATGAACATCCTCATCACCGAAAAGGATGCGCTGATTGAGGATTTTGAAGCCATCAAGGATACGGTTTTCGATACCTCTTCACTTATGCGGGAACGGACAGATCTGCAGGTCGATATGAACACGGTGGCGGAACTCATCGAGGAATGCATCGCAGAGAATGCCCGCATCGCACAGAACCAAGATGAATACCAAAAACGCTACGACAGTCTCGCTAAACGCTTTGACCGCACGAAAGACCGCCTCGAAGCCGTGGAGCGGTCGATTGCGGAAAAGCAGGCTCACCGTGAAATGGTCGAACAGTTCCTTTCAGAACTCGCCAAGCAGGATGCAGTCACGGAGTTCACCGATGAACTTTGGTACAGCATGATCGACCATGTGACCATCCACAGTAAGGATGCCATCCGATTCACATTTCAGAACGGCACAGAAATCAAGATGTAAGCACAGCGCACTCCGTTTTCTTGCGGAGTGCCTTTTTTGCCTATGAACCCTTCTCCGAAAATGAACCCCTACATAAAAAATGAACCCTACCGATGGTAGGGAAAATCAAAAGGTATAGAAATAATCAAATTGTATCAAATCTTGTGTTTACATTTCGGCGAAGATTCCCACAAGCGACCATTTCGGCTCGGTGCGTATGCGTTCCTCATAATGGGTACGCTGTACCTCATAGCTGTTTAACTGAAGTTCGTCGCCGAAACCGATAGAAATTTGTCGAGGCATAAAGTAAGAGCGCCGAACTTGTTTTCTTACACAAGCTCGACGCTCTCAATATTTGCATTGTGTTGCGCACAACATCGTATTCTATTGTATGGTTTCATACGCAACAGCTCCTATGGTTGCATTACGGCATCTTTTTCAGTCTGTGTACATAACTTCTGAATTTGTTGTTACTCGTTTGTTTTGCTTCTTGAAAGAATAAGTGAAGGTTTCCTTCTTTTCCTTTCCGACAAGAGTCAGAGTATCGTTTTCAACCGTGAAATCATAAGTGAAATCCTTGGCGTTTTCATCCGTGAAGTCAATTGTGATTGTGTTGTCCTGTATTGTATATTGAAAATCATAGCTTTTTTCCGGCAACTCCATCTTTCCGTTACCTTTTCCGTCAAACACATAGAAGGTTGTGCCGTCCAAATTCCATTTGCCGTATAGGGCGTCTCTTTGTGTTACGGAGCAGCCCCTCACGATGAGAATGATTGCCGTAATCAAAACTACCGCAACAATTGCGAAAAAGGCAACCGTTTGCCGTATTCTTTTTTTTCGGCGGCGTTTTCTCATTCTTTCGGTGCGAGACGGGTTCGGAGTTCTTCTTTTCGGAATGTCATTGAATTGCTCAAGGAGTATTTTCTGATCTTCATAATTTCTGCGTTGCTTATCATCCATAGTATCATCCTAAATAAATATTTTTCTTCCGAAAAGCGGTGATAATAATCGCCGCCTTTCGGAAGGGGTCTTAATAAAAGCCCTGTTTTCGGTAAACAGGCGGTGGCGTAATTATCCGTCACCGCCTGCTGTTTTCAGTTATCCGATTTCAGGAAATCAAGAATTATTCTGCTCTTGACCTTCTTTTTCTGCCGTAAAAGCCTGTTACCAAAAGAACACCGCCGCTGACAAAGAGAATTGCCCCCCAAGCACCCATTGAACTGTCATCTCCGGTTTTAGGTGATTCCTTTGCGTTATTCTTGCTTGCATTATCGGCTTTATCAGCCTTTGCAAGCTTGTCGATTACGGTATTCTCATTTCTCTTTTCGTGGCAAACCGTACACTCCTCATGCTTGAGTCCTGTCTCTGCCTCGGTTGCTTCCTTGTCGGTTACCCATACAAAGCTGTGTCCCGTAGCAGGAATAACAAGTGTGCTTTCGTCCGTGATTTCGACACTTCTGGTTGCATCCTCAAAGAGTTTGTTGCAACTCTCACACTTATAATGCTCTTTTATACCATTTTCATTGCAATCTGCGTCTTTGCCTTCAACTTTTACAAGGCTATGTGTATGGCCGAGCTCAGGTGTGATAACATAATCGCAATCAAGGCACTTTACAGCCTCTGTCTCTGTGGGTTCGGTGCGGTCGGGACGGTGAGCCGTCAAATCAACGGTACTGTCATCATAAAGGCACTTGTGAGCGTGTCCGCTTTCGCCGCACGCAGTCCAATCGGCGCTGTATGCATGAGTGCCTCTGTCTGTGTTGTAGTACTTATCCGTTGCAACTGTGTCATCCTTTGCGTTATGCGAAGCGTCGTTAGCGCAGGTGTACCAATAAGTGTCGTACTCACGGCAATCCGAAGCGGTAGATCTCTTATGAGCTTCATCACTGTTTTGTACAGTATAACTGTGTCCGCTTGCAGGGAGTACAACGCCGTCGGCGGTTGTCTCAACACTTGCAGTGCCGTCAGCAAACAGCTTGCCGCAAGAGCACTCATAATATTCCTTGTTGCCTGCAGTTGTGCAGGTTGCCGCTTTTGCAGCAACATAGGTCAAATGATTTGCGTGAACATGACCTGTAGCGTTTGCAATCACATAGCCGCACTCGGTACACTTCACCGGCAATGTCTCTGTGGCTGCGGTGCGGTCAGGTGTGTGCGCGACCGGTGTATCGTGGTGCGCCGCATTCAATTTGCAGAGGTGCGCATGACCGTCAGCACCCTTGTAGCCCCATGCTGTTGTGTCAAAATCATGTGCATTTTCATCAAGGTTTCTGTAGGGGATACCGCTAAGAACTTCTCCTGTCGGACTCTGCACTTCATTGCATTTACTGCAGACCATATACTCGTCCCAGCCTCTGTTTGTGCAATCCGAGGCTTTTGCGGGAATTGTAGTGTGATTGTGCAGACAGGTAACGGTTACTGTACAAGTGGCACTTTTGGTTCCGGCTGTAGCCGTAATCTTTGCAGTACCTGCGGCAACTCCGGTAACCTTGCCGGTGTTGTCGACCGTGGCAACCGAAGTATTATCGGAAGACCATACAACCGTGTCTGTGGTGTCGGTCGGCTCAACCGTTGCGGTCAGCGTCTCGGAATTTCCTGCAACAAGGGACAGTGTACTCTTGTTGAGGGTAATACCTGTTGCCGGTTTGGGTGCGGCGGTAACGGTGACAGATGCAATTTCAAAACTATATACGTAGTCTGTTAAATCATCGTCTCTCATATAGAAGTTTTCCACATCAAGCCCAATCTTTACGGTTCCGGCTGCTGCATTGTCCGCCACTCTGCACTCAAAAGTCATTAACTTTGTGTCAGTTGTTGAATCATAGCCCTTGTTGTCAGTGCCTTCAGCATCGTTTGTATCCAGCTTCAACTTGCTTTCATCAAACTCTGCTTTTTGGACATTTTTCATAAGGTCATCAAGTCCGTCGGCAATTTTAGCTGAGTTAGCAACATAGGTGAGGCTGGAGGGAATCAGCAGCGACACCGTTAGATTTGCCATATCGGTAACAGGACCGATTGACAATGTGTAGGTGATTGTATCACCCGGGAGTGCTTCTGTTTTGTTAGCCGTAATATATATCTTTGCGGCAGGACCTTCAGCGAATACCGGCACTGCAGTTACCAGCATACTGAAAATCATAACAAAACAAAGCAACAGAGATGTAATTCGCTTGTTCATGACCAAGCTCCTTTAATTATATTTGCGGGGCAGTTTTCATACACACTCAACCGTAGCCTCGCTTAGTTACGGTCGAGCGGGAGATTGCTCTCCAAATTTATTCTTAAACCTCCATTTCTGCCCAATATGGCGTATGAGCCAGAAACATCGGCATTAAGACAAACTACCAAAGCAACTTTGAACCCGTCATATGCTGGTTCAGTTTTGTTCTGTCCTTGGCATCAACTGTTCCGTTTTGGGTAAGATCCGCACACAGGAAAGAGTAATCGGTTAACAAAGTTGTTCCTTTAATATGCTGATTCAATTTTGTTCTGTCCTTGGCATCAACCTTACCATCTCCGTTGATGTCGCCCAGCAGGTTTATCTGCACATCCTGCGTTACAGCGGCTGCGCCTACCGTTACGGTGTACTCACGGGTTACATGGTTCGCCTTGGACACCTTCATGGTGTATGTTCCGGCAGGAACCTGCGAGAAGGAGTAGGCTGCGGTGTATTTATTGCCGCTTTGCGTGCCGCCGGAGACTATAGTTTCGTAGGCAACCTCGGTATGTCCCTGCTCGATGAGCTGAACGGTTACCGCGTCGGTGCCGTTCAGGAAGCTGACCACGCTGCCGCTGACATCATAGCCGACGATTTCGGTTGCGGGGAAGGTATAAGTGCCGCTCGTGCCTGAGGTGTTCAGCGTTACATCTTTACCGTTCACATTCAGCTTCAGCTGGAAGCTCGCACTGTCGATGCGACTGCCTTCCTCTGCCGCAAGTTCAATGTATATGCTGTAGGTCTTGCCGCCAAGGAAGCCGCCGTTGCTGTCCAAATTCTGATATTCGCCGTCTTCGTCCATTCTTGCGATTTCATTGTCGTCCGGCTGTTTGTCACCGTCGGCGTCAATAAACCAAATGAGTTTTGAAAAAGTCAATCCGTCAGAGCTGCCGGAGCCGTCGCTTCTCGTTCCGTTGATTGCAAGGCTGCTGTAATCGGAGGATGTTCCTGCCGTCGGTGCAGGTAAGCCGCTTACCGTGCCTGCAACGAATGCGGGATTACCGTCAACCGCATAATAGTATGCAGCCTGCAGATAGGTTGTATGAAAGCCGCTTGTTGTTCCGTCGGCTTTTACCAACTGCACCTTGTAGCCGTTGACTATAAGCTCCACATCGGGGTCGAAGTAATACTTGTTGCCGTCCTCGGCATCTACTGCGGACCAGATCTCAATCTGGTTTACATAGGTTCCCGCTTCATATTTTGCGGTTTGCAGCTTGGTCTTGTCTATCAGCCAGTTGCTGTCACCCAGTGTAGTGTAATACTCGATAAAGTAATTGTTGGCGGATTGTTCAGTCGTCGCAAGAGGTTCGTAGGATGTTCCGGAGCCGGTAAGCGTTGTCAGCTTGCTTGCCGAGCCTCTGACGCCCAGGAGTGCGCCGCCGTCCTTGGTGTTCGTCATGGTCATCATGGTTGTAACCTTTGCGCCCAGCATATTGACCTCGTTATATTTGTCCGTGCCGATTACATCATCCGACGGCATCACCGCACAGCGCAGGTCGCCCTCCTTGGGCATTGCGGTCGTAACAGATACTTTCTTTATATAGGTCGCATTAGGGTCCTTTATACAAGGTATCTCGCACACCACGCCGATTGCCGGGGCGGAGTAGTCAGCGCCCGTCCATCCCTCATAATAAGTGTAAGCATCCGATGTCAGGGTGGCATAGCCGTTGGCACGCGCCGTGTTCATGGAATCCGAGCCGAGCTTGTTGGTTTTCAGCGACATATCGTCAGCACAGTAGTGATCCTTGTAATTGTAATACTTCGGATTTCCGCTGTCATCGTAATACGCCAAATCCGAAAGCGGGAGACGGTAGCCGTCCGATGCCTTGACCGCAAACTTGACGGTGTAGGAATCGTTGTAGGCAACCGTTTTCTTTTCCCAGTTACTTTCAGCATAGCCCGTGACATAATTCGCTATCGTGAGAACCTTGCTGGTTGCGTACTTGTCGTTGGTGTTATCAATCCACTCGCCGTTGTAGCTGCGCACTTTAGAGATGTTCAGCTTGATATCCTTATAGTACCCGCCGATATAGTTTTCCCACACCGGCTCGGACATCTCCAACTCGGCAATGGGAACGGTGATGTCCACAGCGGTTGTGTAGGTGTATTTGATACCCTGTTCTGTTCCCACATATACCGCGTAAACCGTAGCTGTGCCGGGCTTATACGCAGTAACCTTTGCCGACAAACCGTCCTTCTCAACTGTCAAAACGGCGGTATCGCTGCTGATGTAATTAATAGACCCATAGGTCGGATTCGGATAACTTTTGTTGATCTCCATATTCAGCTGCACCGTCTGCTTGTTGGTCATGGTGTAGCTGCCGTTTTCCTTTGTGTACAGGTATTTATTACTGCTCTCTTGCTTTTTCGTAAATCCGTCGGAGGAAACGACCTCTTCTCCGTCCACCGTCAGCGACATACCGGTGGATATGGACCCGACATTGAAAAAGAAACTGCTGGCTCCTTTAACAGTATAAGCCGGTGTGTCGCCGGTATCTGTTGTTGCCCAAATTTTAACAACCGGGGTAAGGGTGTAGGAACCTTCTGCGAGCTGACCTTTGTACAGGAACAACGGGCTTTCAAATAATGCAAGGTTTTTTACTTTAACCTGCGTATTCTGCACATCGTTTGTGGCAGTGTCCATAATATCGGTCATCGGAATAAGGTAGTAGACGTTATCGCCCTCAGTGCCATAATATTTGGCGTTTTTGCCCCATTTCGACCATAAGTTTGCCCAAGCCTGATCGGAAACCTGTCCTTGTTTTACAAGTGCAAACACCTGCCACTTTTTGCCCCAAGCACCCTCGGTGTTTCTCGTGACGGTAACGGTATAATCACTGAAATTTGCGCCGTCGTAACGAATTAACATGCCGTCAGAGTTTATCGCTCTGATGCTCTGACCGATGGTTTTATCCTTGCCTACCACACACAGGTCAATCGGTGAGTACCAGCTCTGACCGTTGTACTGCACCCAGCTGCGGTAGGTGCCGGAGCGGCCGTCGCCAAGCTTGAGAATACCGTTGCTGTTAACGGTGATGTCCGAATAGTTTGTGTTGGGAAGTGTTACCCATTCATCCGCAGTGTTGTCATAGATTTGCCATTTCAGCACAGCGCCCGACGGCAGCTTACTGCTGTCGATTGCTTTAAGGTAGAGCGGCTTGCCTAAGTCAGATGCATTCACACTGTACTGCCCCGTGCTTTGAGTTGAAAAGTTGGCGGTTTCGCTCGTTGAGCAGGCAATCTTCGGCAGAACAAACACCTTAACCTCGGTCTGGAAGGTAACCTCCTGCGAATCCGGCAGGAATCCGGCAAACTCTGCCCACAGGGTTACTTCTCCTTCGGGAAGATTGGTGTAAGTATAGCTTGCTTCTCCGTCCTTTTCGACCGTAATGCCAACCTGCTTAGACGCAGAACCGGATTGCTTGTAGCCGAAGCGCACCTGTCTGCCGGTAAGCTGTGCCCACTGCGAATAATAGTCTGCCATCCATGCCGTTGCCTTTATCGGCGTGGTGGAACTGCTTTGATTACTCGACTGCACCGCAGTCATGCTGGTGCTCACGCGGGACATATCGGTATCCGAAAAATAAATCTGATAGCTTGCACTGTTTTGGATGTCGTATGTGTTTTTCATTTTCCAATACTCATACACCGTGCATGTCAGGGTCTTATACTCACCGGTTGCGTAAAATGCGGAGGCTGTTGATGAATCTAACGCCGTAAACTCCGACAGTCTGACCGGCTCATCCCAGTCGGTAATCACCATGTTGCTTATTGCTTTTCCCTTGCTGTCTACAAACTGCCATGCCGCTACAATATTGGGGGAGTATGATGTTTGGCTGTTATAGTCGGAGTTCGGCGCGTCTTCACAATCGGCGTAAAGCGGTGTGTAACTTTCTGTGTCAAGCTCAACAATTCTGCTGTTCGAGCCGGCCGGATACCACACGGAAAAGCCGGGATTTTTGATTTTAATGATTTCATCATGTGTCCCGGTTATCGGCTGAACCACCACTTCGGGTCTGCCGGAATCATTCTCTGTTACTTCCTTTGTGATTCTGGAGTTGGGGTGCATGACATGCCGCACATCTATGGTTTCAAAGGTTTTGCCGTATTTGCCTGCTCCATAATAATAGTATCCGTTATCACCGTAGGTATTTTTACTTTCTATTGAAGAACTATAATACTCGTCATTTTTATCACAGGTAAATTTACCCCCTCGAACTTGAAAATTAACATTGCCTTTGTCCTTTGACAAATAGACACAAGATCCTCCGGCATTTGCCAAAAATTCTCCGTCATTGATTATAATATTTGTAGTAGTTGTTTCACTGCGATTAATTACGAGAGTGGCACACTGTGATGACAATAATAAGGAGTTTCTTTCCCTGCCTTCACTGTTACCCAAACCGCGGGAAATCAATTTTCCGCCATTGATCACAACCGTGCTGCCCGCATCGGCGGTAATTGCCGAACCGCTCACATACTGACGAATAAAACGACCGCTATACCAATTAAAAACCTTGATGGTCCGCCCCGCTTCAAGGGTGCCGCCGTTGACGGTGAGTTTGCCGCCGGATGCCACCCGAAACAAATGACGGGCAGGATTTGGTGTGGCGCATTTATTATCCCGGATAAGGTCGCTGTTGGAGTTGATTCTTCCTGTACCCTTTGATGAGGTGTCATATATCGTGAGGTCTGCACCCTTCTTTACGACAAAAAGAGTTGTTGCGGGATGATAGTGGTCGCAACCTGATATTATACTTGTACTGGTTCTGTAGAGATTTCTCCAAATTTCAATTTCATATCCGTTCAGGTCAAGGTGTTTTTCGCCGGAAATATACAATGTGTATCCTTTTGAATTGTTTTCGTCATTCTTGATATCGTCTTCAAGGCGAATGTACCGAACGCTGCTGCTTTGAAGAGCATCACTAAGCAGTAGGTACGCCTTATCAAACGCCGCCTGTTTCGTGCAACCTAACTGCTTTTGGATAGCCGAGGCGTTGATGGTTACTGCGTTCGACCCGGTCGGCCAGGAAGAAGAGTCGTCGGCATCCGCCGCATAAGCAGGCATTGCCGACAACGGCAGCATTCCGACCAACATAACAAGGGTCAACAGCAACGATATGACCCGCGTTCGTTTCTTTGTCTTCATTAAAATTTCCTCCTTCATATTGA
>CAVJCN010000022.1:0-11702 GCA_963647945.1 Absicoccus sp.
CTGTTTTCTCAACAGAGAAACTTGCAAGCCGTCAATAGCATCTCTTTGCACATCGCAGTCACTCGGAATTGTCTCTTCGAAGGATAATCCCGAAAATGACATTTCCGCTTCCAGAGGAATAAAATCATAATTTTTTCCCGCCTTTCGGCGTCTTTCATCAGCAACATGACGTGAATGCCATCTGTCGTATTCATCTTTGCTTACCTCGATAAACATACGATCCATTTCTCCGCAGTCCTCAAAACAGTCCATAATAAAAAACCGTCTCTGAGATATTGAACAGCCCCTGTTTTTAGCCAGAATCTGATTCCACTCTTTATTTGAAGCAATGCGAAGCGCACTGCCGATTCCTTTTTCAAATACCAAATATGTGTTTTTCATTTTCGTAATCTCCTTTGAATTTTTGAATTTGGGTTGAAGTCAAAAATTCGGAGATTACGGATATTCGGCTATGTAGCAAAGCCATATATAAAGCATTAGGAGTTCCTTTCCCGCGCTTGCGGGAAGAGAACTCCTAATACCGTACAAAGCAAATTAACGCGCAAAAAAGCACCGTCGAAACGAATCAAGAAATCAGGATATGATTATCCCTTAATCTCAATTCGGCTTCGTACGGTGCTTGGTAGTTTTTCAGCCCTTTCGGGTCCTGCTCCGCTTGCGCGATTAAAAGTCGTTTTAGTTATTCAATTTTATCTGAGAGGCCTGTTTTTTCTTGAGTACACACGATGCCGTGTTCCCCTTTTCTGAGTTCTGAACATTGCGGTGTCAATAGGCTCATCAAATTTGCATTTTTTGCACTTTGCTCTTGTTATGTTATGCTCTGTCCCATACACATCAAGAAGGTAAAATCCGCAGATTGGACATTTAATCTCTCGTTTCACAAGTTGTTCGGCCTGACGCCTGGATATCTCAAGTTTTCTGAGTGTTTCCGCCGATAAAGGCCTTTTGTAACGTTCCTCAACTGTTTGCATCATGATTGCATCACACCTCCGCGGCTAAATGTTGGAAGGTATTCATCAATCGGATGAATATCAAGAAGATCCAGCTCCTTAAGTCTCACAAACAATGGCGTATAATTCACGCCCATTGCATCGGCCATTCTCTGGATAAGCAGCTTCTGATCCTGTGCCAAAACATAACCGTCATAGGCTACTATTTTATTGCCGCCGTTATATTTTTTCAGAACCCTCGATACAAGGAAAAACGGCATTAAGAGCACGGCAGACGCACGATTTGTAAATGCTTCGTTGATTGACAGCATTTCACGGAACATCTCCCGTGAGTATTCCATCTCGTTGCTGTATTCGCTGTGAAAAGCTGCATTCGTTTGAGCCGGTATATGTGTTCCGATAATGAAGTGAGCACCCTCATGTGCTATCGTGAATCTCTTTCTCCCAATTTCATTTGGCCTTTGCAGGAATCTTTCGATAACGGCTGTTCCCGCCGGAAAGAGAACCTGCACCTTTTGGTTTCCTCGCATAACCCATAGAGGTCGAATACCGTCCGATAGAAATCCTATTCTTCCCGGATCGGGTTCTGCGAATGCCTCATAGACGATTGGAATTCCCAGATATTCCGTGACAAAGGATTCAATGTCCACACAATGCGCATTGGTATAATGCTTACGCTTCATGAAGTCCTTTATCATGGCTTCACAGAGGTTTTCGATCTCGTCAAAAGTAGCGAATTTCTTCACTGCCCACACCTCCTGTCAAGCCATCACAAACCATTTGTGATTGACTCGGTAAATATATTTTTCCGCACTACCGATGATTACCGTGTAGCGAATTCCTTCGTATTCATTAGCTGAAGAAGCTCCGTGATACAATACCCGTGAGATTTTGAATCGACGTCCGTCAGTCCAAATAATCACTCTCGGAAGTATCAGTCCGTCAGCGAGCGTTTCAAACTCAACATCAACAGGTACTTTATCCAACTTTTTTGTACCCCTTCCTTATAAGCTCTTAATTACATGTTTTGCAACACCCTGAACAGTAAGCTCATTGACTAATATAGTTTTGCCGGGATAGACCTCCTCGTTCATATATTCGAGTATTGTCTTTCCGTTATCATCAAAGCCGCCGAATCTTTTCAGTGTATTTTGATTCTGGTCATCGAGAGCGACAACTATATCCCCGACATCTGCAGTCGGTTGTTTCAGGATAACAATGAGGTCTCCCTCAGCGATGCCGGCATCCTCCATAGAGTCACCTTGGGCTCTGAGAATATAAAAGTCTCCTTTTCCGAAAAGGTTAGTCGGGAGATTGACATACTCTTCAACATACTCCTCTTCGGTTTGTGCTTCGCCGCAGGGAATGCAGCCAACGATAGCAGCACGAGCGGTATTCATGGTTCTGCGATTGAGTTCCTTTGTATCAATGGTATCTCCGTCATACTCAAGAGTACCCTCATCGGTCATTTCGATAAGATAGCGGTATATGGTGGATTTGTTCACGCCGAGTGCATCACCGAGTTCTTTCAGAGAGGGCGATTTCCCGGTATTCCTCTTCCAGTCGTTCACGACCTCGCAGATTTTGTTTTTCAATTCCACACTCTTTGAACGCATCTTTACATACCTCACTTCACGCTATCTGCAACGCTCGTTGCGTTTATAATTATATTCGATGATTTTTAATCCGTCAATAGCGCAAAATAAAGGTGGGTCCAATTGAACCCACCTTAGAGAAATTATTTTTTGAATTTGTCGAGTATCCGTGAAAAGCCATCTACCGCCTCCTGCGGAGCGGTTATTTTCATCTTCCCGCCAAAGGAGAATTTAGTTGTAATTAACGATCTGTTCAAGAGCATAGAGAAGTGTTCCGTTCGTCTTGGCTTCTTCTGTGATTTTTTCATCAAAACCGTTTTCCGAAAACAGAGCATAATAAAATGTTGCTTTTTCTTTCAGCGGAGTCAGCTTTGCAAGCATATTAAGATATTCCGTGTAAGTAAACGCTTCTTTTTTGAACTTGCATTCTCCGATCAAATACTTTTCTGCTTTTTGGTCGATGCACAAAAGATCGATTTCCGTTTCTCCGAGCCTCAGTCCGTTTTCTGCGTTTTTATCTCGAATCGTGGTCTTGCCCGTCCATCGTCCCATCTTGGAATAACGGAACGGCAGCTCATTTTTCTTTTGCATTTCACGGACAAACTCACGGCAGACATCTTCAAAAGCAAATGAAGCAAATTCGTGAAGTGCAGGCTCAACGATATACTCATATACACCGTCAACGTCGCCGTCCTCAAGCTGTGAGAAATTGGCGAAGCCGAAAGCATACCAAAAACGGAAGAAGTTATCCGTCAGCTTATAGGTTCCACGGTTTCCGTTTGCCTGTTCCTTCACTTTGGCATCAACAGAAAACTCCCGTTCCACAATGCCGAGTTCAATCAGATTTTTCAGATACACACTTGTTTTGGAAGTGTCTTCAACAAGCGACTTCTGACTGATATTATTCAGCGTTGTATTGCCAAGTGCCACCGCTTCAATAATGGAGTTATAAATCGGCGTTTCCCGAAGCTCCTGATGAAGCAGGAAATCAACCTCGCTGTATAAAATACAACCCTTTGTCAAAATGTTCCGTTTGATATTTTCCCCAACCGACAGTTTTGGATTCCATTGTCTTAAATAATGAGGAATACCGCCGAGAACAGAATAAGCAATCACCTTGTCACGCTCAGAGTAATTGGGAAAGAATTTTACGGCATCGTAAAATCCCATTTCTTTCATCTTGTAAATACCGGTTGCACGACCGTAAAGAGGATTTTTCTCTGCAAGAAGTTCTTTTTCGATAAAGCTCATTGCACTTCCGCACAGCACAACCATTACATTCGCATCCCGAAGCTCCGCATCCCACAGATTTTGCAGAATGGAAGGAATACTCTTGTTTCCCTTGCACATATACGGAAACTCATCTATGATCAGCAGCTTCTTTTTATCGCCGTAAGGCAGGTCAAGAATAGCACGAATAGCTTTTTCCCAATCCGCAAACTCGGTAACATAGTTTCTTGCCGGAATATCCTCCTTTAATATCTGCCTTGAGAACTTCTGAAGTTGTACTCTGTCGGTCGTCTGTGTGCAGGAAAAGAAAATATGCGGTTTGCCTTTACAAAACTCCCGCAAGGTTTCGGTCTTGCCGACACGCCGCCTGCCGTAAAGAACTACAAGCTGACCACCCTCGGTTTCGTATTTATCATTTAAGAATTTCAGTTCCGCTTCTCTGCCGATAAACATCAAAAGCACCTCCGTCAATATCTAATCCTGATTTACTAAATCGTGATTTGATATTATTATACCCAAGAACAGATGAAAAATCAAGGGGTTTTGCAAAAGTCACAAAACTTCTGCAAATATACTGCCCAGGAGAGAGCTATGCGCTCTCCTGGTGTCGCGTCATCAGTTTATTTTGATTCCGGTCATTGAGAGCGACAACTATATCTCCGGCATCTGCGGTCGGCTGTTTCAGGATAGCAACGAGGTCTCCCTCAGAAATACCAGCGTCCTACATATTCGATGATTTTTCATCCGTCAATAGCGCAAAATAAAGGTGGGTCCAATTGAACCCACCTTAGAGAAATTATTTTTTGAATTTGTCGAGTATCCGTGAAAAGCCATCTACCGCCTCCTGCGGAGCGGTTATTTTCATCTTCCCGCCAAAGGAGAAGACCCAACCGTAAAAGGTCTGGCTCAGCGATACCGATGTCTTCACAATGAAGTGATTTTCATCTTTCGGTGCAGTGAATACATTCTCACCGAAGCGGTCAATAATGTGCTTCATCAGCTCATTTTCACACAGGAGTGTTACCTTGCACTCGCTGCCGTCGTACATTGAAAAGATCTGAGAGAAGTAATCCGAAACATCAAAATCATTTGGCTTTGGAACCGCAAATGTTTCTGATATGTCCATGTCCACCATACGATCAACTCGGAACTTGGCAATCTTCTTGTGACTGTCCGAGTATCCGAGAACATAGTAGCAGTCATCATTCCAGAGCAGCGCATATGGAGAGACTGAATAAACCATGCCGTTGTGCTTGAGCACCTTGTTCTTTTGCTGGTCATATTCTTGATACTGGAATGTGATACGCCTCTTCTCCCGAATAGCCGTGTGGATGTTGTCCACGATATAGAAGATTCCGTCATTGTTGGCTTTGAATCGCTTATCAACATACAACTGTCGCTTCAGAATATTGCTTTGATGGGGGCCGACAAAGGTTGACAGCTTTTCAATCAGAGCCTTACTCTTCTTAGTCGGTATAAACCGCGAAGATTGAACGGCATCAACGAGAAGCTTTACTTCTGCAAGCTCAAAAACACGAATATCAAGGAAATACAGATTATGCTCCTCACGCTTGCAGTCGATATCTATGCCAATCTGAATCAACTCGTCTATATCTTTTGAAATGGTCTTTCTCGTTGCATTATAGCCGAAGCTGTCCAAGTACGCAGCAATATCCTTTATTGTAGCCGGATGGTCAATGTCCGTGTTATCCCATAAGTATTTCAGGACAAGAAGTGTGCGATTTGGTTTTTCATTGTTTGTACTCATACTTTACCTCTAATTTCGTAGTTGTGATTTGTATTACTACTCTATCATTCCAAAAATATCCCCGTTAATTTCCAAGACATCATCCATTGGTAGCTTCGTGCCATCATGCAGCACGATCTGCCGCTCGTAATCATCGAGCTTCTTTACTGTCCCAGTTATCGTCAGATACGCACCTCCGGCTTTGCGCTCGTCTGGCTTGAAGTAGGTGAATGTAATCTCCGGCGTATTTACAAGATTCTCTCGGAGAAGTTGAATTTTCGCATTCAGCTCATTCAGGGAGTTTTCCTCTAGTTCAATCTTATCGTCCGTCAGCCGACCGGTTTCCTTGACGGCATCATCGTATCCGGTGAGCGCCGCAAAAGGTGCAAACTGCGCCGCACGGTCTGACATCGGCATCTGCGAACGGGTCTTGGAGACATGGTGCGGCAGATTGATTATATCCTCATATGTTATCTTCACAGCTTGCTCCTCCTTTGCTTCGTCAAAAGGACACCACAATGCCTTTATGATCGGATAGTGTCTTCTCTTGATTCCATTCTGCAATTTTGACCTCAGCATTCCCCGCAAAATCTTCCGTCAGAGCAATGTGATCAATACACTTTGGCTGGTTTTTAGTAAGAAGCGATAGGCCACAGTCCGTCAATCCATTCAGAATTGAAGTCCTCCCAGCAGTAGTAAAATAGTAGCTATCCGCAAAGCTGCAATTAAAGTCCCCACAAATACAGATGGCAGTACCAAGTTTCGAGAGTCTGCGAAGATCATCCATTTGCTTCGTCAAGTCCGGGAAAAATGTCTGATGGCGATTTCCATATATCCCTATGATCGTCCCATAAACAATCAGATTGCCTTTCTCTGTTTCCAATTCTATGCAGAGCGCTGTGTTTTCGTCGTAGGTTGAATACTGACGGACACAAGGGTAATTCGTGTAGATAGAGACACGGTTTTCTGTCGGGACATAGAAGTCTGGCTGACAGATGGCCATCCTCGGCGTTTCATAATAAAACCGGTATTTCGGATGGAGTCGCTGATCTGTCTCTGTCAGGACAAGTATATCTGCTTTGATTTCATCAATCGAACTCATCATCTCAGCGAGAGCCTTTTTTTGTTTAAGGCGTTCCATATTCCATGTCGCTATCTTCACGCCTTATGCCCTCCAATCTGCGCATTTCGATCTTTTGCCGTTGCGCCTTCCTCAAGATTCATACCCTTGAGAATGGCGTTCTTGCCGTACTTTTTCTTAATGGCAAGAGTTGCAGCTTGGATTTTCTTTTCACGCTCCAGTTCCTCAGCCTCCGCTTTTTGCTTTGCCTCCTCGGCAGCATAATCGGTAAAGAGATCAATCTGGTATGTCTCATTGCTTTTCTTCGGTGCATCCGCTTCCGGCAGAACATGATTCGCCACAACATACATACGGCGAACCAGCAAGTTCTTGTCCACAATGCGGTCGTACAGCTCAGACACAGCGGACATGATCTTTTTCGTGGAGGATGTATGTCCGTCAAGGTTAATCGAACCGTGCGCCTTCTTGGGCATCACACGCCCATATGGATCTTTTTCAACCTCACCGTGATACCGTGCTTTCCGCGCCGGGTCGGTGAGATTTTCAATATCGTAAACGATGGTAAGCACCATCTGATCGGTGACAAGTCCCTTATCCACTAAATCCAACACAAGTGCGTCTGCCATTTCGCGGGTGACGAGCTTGGCCTTCTCCGCGTCATAAGCGCAGGAGAGCACCTGACCGGAGCTCAGGCTATTGGTACTCGGCTTATATGCCTTGATATCCGCGATGGTACACGGCTCCCAGCCCCATGCATGATCAATGAGCAGTTCCGCATTCTTGCCGAACAGGCCATAGAGGAAGTCTTCGTTCTGATGAGAGTAAAGGGCGATATCGCCCATGGTGAGGATACCGTACTTCTCCAGCTTTTTTGCTGTACCGCGCCCAACGCGCCAGAAGTCAGTAAGCGGTCTGTGATCCCATAGCTCGCGCCGAAACTTCATCTCGTCCAGTTCTGCAATGCGCACACCGTTTTTATCTGCCGGAATATGCTTCGCCACGATATCCATGGCTACCTTGCAGAGGAACAGGTTTGTACCGATTCCGGCCGTTGCTGTGATGCCGGTGGTCTCCAGCACATCCAGAATGATCTTCATGGCGAGGTCATGCGCTGACAGCTTATAGGTGTTCAAATAGTGCGTCACATCCATGAACACCTCGTCGATGGAGTAAACCACAACGTCCTCCGGCGCGACATACTTCATGTAAATGGAGTAAATGCGGGTGCTGTACTCCATGTAATACGCCATTCTCGGCGGTGCAATGATAAAATCCAGCGCAAGAGACGGATTCGCTTTCAGCTCGGAGGCAAAATGGGATGAACCTTCCAGCTTGCGCCCCAATGCTTTGCTCTGACGTACGGAATTTGCTTCCTTAACCTTCTGTCGCACTTCAAATAGACGCGCTCTGCCCGGAATCCCGTAGCTCTTGAGCGACGGCGTAACCGCAAGGCAGATGGTTTTGTCCGTCCGGCTCTCATCCGCGACGACAAGATTTGTGTCAAGAGGGTCTAAGCCTCTCTCACGGCACTCTACGGAGGCGTAGAAAGACTTCAGATCGATAGCGATGTAAGTGTGCTGTTTCATCTTCTGTGCCTCCTCTCAAGATAATTTTTCCAAATGATTTATTTCAAAGAAGCTTTAGTTATGACCTTGAGGGAATAACGGTCATGTCGCAGGCATCATTCACAAACGAATATATCGGTACTCCGTATGAACCGTCTGCATTGATGCTTTCCAAAAGTTTCTCTATAAAGAATTCAATCCACTCATGTGTAGGGGGCTCGGCATCCTTAATCTGCGGTGTAATCCATATTCCTGTGGCAACTTCCATTGTATCCGTATAAATAGCCACACCAACGGCTGCATCATAGAAATCAAAAGATGCTTCAAAGGCCTGCGGCGTTTTTCCTGGAATAGTCTTAACATCAATTCCATTGGGGATAGTTGTCCGAGTTATCATCATGCGTCCCTTAATTGCTCCCGATTGTGATTCAAATTCAGATAACCGTCCGCTCTTTGCAAGATTTTCTTCAACTGTACTAAACTGTTCCTTATCTAAGAGCATGGTCAGCACCACCTTATATTATAGAGTAGTTGGGAATACAGCTGCGAATTCCTGTTCGTAGCCTTCCTTTCTTGCAACAAAGTCACCATAATGCAGACATTGCTTTTCAACGCTTTATTTATCTGCTTATCAACTGCTTATATGCGTACATTTCGCTATCTTTGAAACAGCAAAAATAGATATCCATAACATAATCCTTATGGAAATCCAGCCAACGAACAGCAGTCAGTAATGATATATTTGCAGCTTCGTCAATGGGATAGCCATATGCTCCTGTCGATATTCCCGGAAACGCTATGCTTTTACAGCCGTTTTGATAGGCAAGCTCTAACGAATTGTAGTAGCAGTCAGCAAGCTCTTTCGCATCTGTTTCACTTCCGCTGTAAATCGGGCCAACTGTATGAATAATATGGTTTGCATGGTTGATATTATAAGCCTTTGTTATTTTAGCTTCTCCGGTATTGCATCCATTCAATTTCTTACACTCTGTTCGCAACTCCTGGCCGGCTGCTCTATGTATTGCACCGTCAACGCCACCACCACCGAGCAAGCTTTGATTCGCAGCATTTACGATGGCATCTACGTGCATATCAACAACGTTGCCTTTAACGAATTCTATATGAGACTTTGGACTGTATTGCATGATAACATCCAGCATCTGCTTTGAAAGCATGAGTTTTTTATCCCAAGGATTTATTACATATCCGAGGCACTTTTTCCAGTTTGCCACAGCCTCAATAAGGGCTTTAATGGGCTGATTAATACACGAAGAGATTTCGCCTTTTTTCATTTCCTCTTCTGATGTAAACACCGGAATAAAATATTCTCCTTCTTCATTGACAACCAAATGTCTGAACTTGATGGCTATTGGTTCTTCGTTTGTAAAAGTATCTCCGACTTTGACATTTCGCGGATCACCCATCATTCGAACCATTGCTTCAGGTGTTTCGATTGGAACGAGGACCTGCATTTCGTTTGCGAATCCATAATGGAGTGCGTTAAAGATAGGTTCCGGAGCCGCTTTTTCTCCACCATAGTACCAGTTAAAAATCGCGTTTTCGACTCTCTTAGCAAAAATATCTTGCATATAAATTTCTCCTTGTCCTCAGTGGTTGCCTCGCATAACTAAACTGAATCCACATGTGTATTCTCCCAATCATATACAGGCGGAGAATGGTGACGGTCCAAAACCCCGTGTTCATCAGACATAATTTCAAAAGCACTCGGTGGGTAAAAATAGCAATCGTGGCATTCATCCATTACAAGAAATTGCCCATAGGCATCGTGCCCGATAGCTCTATATTCGTGTCCGTAAGTCAGATCAAAAAGCTCATCATCGTATTCATGGGTTATGCATTTGACTGTCGCTTCATATGTGTTTAGAACATTATCCTCATCTGATTCAACCGTAAAATCCTCGAAAGGAATAAAGTCAACGACCTTTCCATCTTCGTCCTTTACATGCAAGCTGTCCCTTTTTCCTTGCCAATACTCCAAAAAGTATGCGTTATATAGCCTGCCGGAAAGGAACCTATATGCAGAACCTTTTCCTGCTTTTCTTTTGTAGTCTTCCTGTCTGCCAGCAAAGCGTACCACGGCAGCTTTTAATTTTCTCTTATACATAGTTCTTATCTCTCAAAGAGTGATCTTCGTCTGCAAAAGTCTGAGTTCCGTTTCGAGTCTTTGCCTTTTCTGAAGCAGTTCGTCATATTTGGTAAATGCCTCAACAATATCCTCGTCATCCTCAAAGTGCGGTCTTTGCGAATATTTTTTGTTGATAATAAAAGTCGATACTGCGTTCTCAAATTGGATCTTGATTTTGTTGTTATCCTGTTCAATCACAATCCCGGTGCCGTACTTATCTTGTGTAACTTCTACCCCGAGCAAAGATATTTCTCGATATTCGTCTATATCGACATCAATTTGGTGAATGGCAGACTCAGTCTCTTCCATCTTTTGCTTATGTTCCAACTGCTCTTTTTCTTTTATCTGTTTGGCGGTATAAGCTTTAATGCTGTCCTTTTTCTTTGCATATTCCATATTGCCGTAGAAGTTATAACACCTGCAGCAATACATAAGGTCAAATGCCATCAAATGCAGGCTCTCATCGTAGTAGTATGTATCGCTGTCTTTGAAAAGATTGTCATGTTTTTCAATAAGGCTTGGGTGTTCTTTAAAAGCCTGAACAACAGCATTCGCCATTTCGTAATAGTTAGAAAGGCTGAAGCTTGAACCGGAGCCGAGATCCTTTCCAAATTCAATGCGTAAAGCAAATTCCTCCGCATCACTGTACCGGTATACGAAGTGACTTTCCGGTGCAAAGAACGCCAGGTAGCAAGAAACGGCATGTCTATCCTGTTTATACCGGTAAAATCGTGGAAAGAGCTCTTGACGGATCGCTTCGGTCTTATCCAGGAATGTATCCATATGTTCCTGCAACTGTTCAATTGAATCAAACGGAGCGTAAAGGAGTTCAGTAAACAGCGCTTCAATCTCCTGCGGCTTTTTTTCTGCCATCTTGACAACTCCGGTTGTAGGAGAAATCATGCTGTTATTTATCATGATAGAGCTGCACTTCATAGCCAAGTCAAACTTCTTACTGAACGGGAGATTTTCGTATTCTTTGGAAAACCACACATCACGAAAACCACGCGTTGCCGCCCACTTAAACTTTTCATCGTGGTCAGAGTCATTGAGCATATAATAGTTTTCTTCATATCTATCGATAAGGGTATGGAGGTTTTCTAAATTCATGGTTTTACAACTCAACTTTCTATTCTTAGATTAGTTAATAGTTCTCAACTTATGGCTCCTCAAAATCATCATCGGTGCACTTCCGAATGATATGCTTGGTCTTTTCAAGTGGGAGCGGGACCTCAGTACTGTCAAAATATTCGATCTTTGTCACCTTGGCAATCGCGATATGATTATCTTTTCCGGCAGGAACGACAACATAGTCGTCTATCTCAAGATCATCCTCGTCAGCTATGTAATAATAGCTTTTCCCGTCTTCTTCAAATTCGACGCTGCAA
>CAVJCN010000023.1:0-11448 GCA_963647945.1 Absicoccus sp.
GAGCATAAAGGCGAGCGGTGTAATCAATCTGTTTTCCGATGTGAATGGTGATTTCTCTCTGTTCGATCCGAAATTCCTTGAGGACATCGGAAAGATGAAGGAGAAAAATCTTGCCGTAGAGTTGCTGAAAAAGTTGATTTCCGAACAGGTTCTTATTTATAAGAGAACGAATGTGGTCAAATCGGAAAAGTTCAGCGAGATTATTCAGCAGGCCATGAACCGTTATCTCAACGGTATGCTTACCAACGAGCAGGTCATCGAAGAACTGCTGAATCTGGCAAAACAGATACAGGCGGCGCAGAAAGAAGGCGAACAGCTTGGTCTTACCGCTGATGAGCTGGCTTTCTACGATGCTTTGACGAAACCGCAGGCAATCAAAGATTTCTATGAAAACGAAGAGCTCATTGCCATTACAAAGGAATTGGCTGAGACCCTCCGCAAAAATAAAACGATTGACTGGCAGAAACGGGACTCCGCAAGGGCAAAAATGAGAATGCTCATCAAAAAGCTCCTGAAAAAACATCGCTATCCACCGGAGGGCATGGACGATGCCGTTCAGACCGTTATGACGCAATGCGAACTGTGGACTGATAACAACGATATGGGCAGTCATAACTGAGACATACGCATTCCAGCACGTGCAGTATCCGACGGTAGCATCCAGAGCCTAAAATAAAAAAGCAACCAAAAGGACGTGAGGTCATGGAATTCAACGAATCTGACTGGAAACTTTTCAGAACCCGCCTGCCAATCTGGCAGGAAAACTATATGGAAAAATTGAATCAGAAATACATTGCCTTGCTCACGGGTTCGGGCAGCGCGGCGGATAAGTTCTGGGAACTGAATAGGCATATGCAGGAGGATAAAAGGAGTATCGGCGTCGTTGCGCGCATGAGCCGAAGTGATATGGAGCTGAACATATTGCATCTGCTGCACGATGGAGTGATCACTTTGGCAGACATTGACGGCTTCAGCGAAGAGCTTCGGGAAAAAATGGCGTTTATACTACGGAGATGTGGCGATCCAGAACTGATCGATAGTTTATAAATAGCAAGCGATGTAGAGGAAGTGAGATAATGGCAGATGGCAAGAAAAAAGAATTAGCTATACGCAGTTCTGCGGCAGAGTATTTGACTTTTGTAGCGTCCACGGGCGAAAGCGACGCCAGCTTTGAAATGCGCTATGAAAACGAGAATATCTGGCTGACGCAGAAGATGATGGCGGCGTTGTATGATGTGGGGTTACCCACCATCAATGAGCATATCAAAAAGATATATGCAGACGGCGAATTGACGCAGGAGGCAACTGTTCGGAAATTCCGAATAGTTCAAACAGAGGGTACACGACAGGTCAGCCGCGAGGTGGCTCACTTTAACCTGCAAATGATCATTGCTGTCGGCTTTAAGGTGAACAATCAGCGTGCTGTGCAGTTCCGAAAATGGGCAGGACAAATCGTGAAAGACCATACCATTCAGGGCTGGACGATGGACGTGGATCGCCTGAAAAAGGGGCATATGTTCACAGACGAATACTTCGAGCGACAGCTGCAGCAGATCCGGGAGATACGGCTGAGTGAACGAAAGTTCTATCAGAAGGTCACCGATCTGTATGCGACTGCGTTTGATTACGATAAGGACGCTAAGACGACCCGTCTGTTCTTTCAGACGGTGCAGAATAAGATGCATTTTGCCGTCCACCGCCACACGGCGGCCGAGCTGATTGTGGAGCGCGCGGATGCGACAAAAGAACACATGGGGCTTACCACATGGGAGAATGCGCCGGACGGGAAAATTCTGAAAGCGGACGTGACGGTGGCTAAGAACTATTTGAGTGAGCAGGAAATGCACTATCTGGAGCGAATCGTATCGCTGTATCTGGATTATGCGGAGCTGCAAGCCGAACGCAAGATTCCCATGAGTATGGAGGACTGGGCAAAGAGGCTGGACGGTTTTCTTGAGTTCAACGGCAACGAGCTGCTGACCGGTCCCGGCAAAATCAGCGCAGAGCAGGCCAAACTCCATGCGGAGACGGAATATGAAAAGTATCGGATTATTCAGGATCGTCTGTATGAAAGCGATTTTGACCGTTTTCTTCAGCTGGAGCAGAAGATAAACCATTGTGAAGAAACCCAGAGCGGTGACGAGGGCTGAAAGTACGATGATCACAGATGTGCAAGGCTGTTCGCAACGTGGACGCCCTTGAAAATAAGGAGACCAAACTAATGGACACAGAAACGCATTTCATAGACCGCATAGGCGAGGACACAGATCCGTCTGACTGTGCCCTCTGTCACGCTGTCTCCTGCTTCTCCTGTGTTCATGGATACTGTACCGCACTTGAAAAATATACAGAGGACGGTTGCGCGTTCTACAGGGATGCCAATGAAAACCGCCGGGAAATTCACAGATGCTTCTATCGCCTTATAAGCCGTGAACGCTTCGACCTCCTGATGAAATATGCGGACACCATGGCGGCGCTTGGGCTGATGGATAACGAACTGAGCCAGGCGGCGGCTCAAAGCCGGAAATTGGAATCCTACCGTAAAGAGCATCTTGCCGCTCTTCAGAAGGAATGTTGGAAGGATACGTTGGTAATCGTTCATCATGATAGCTGGGAAAACGGAGAAGACGACCCATGTGACTCGGACATTCCCGAGTTGCAGAAACCGGACGTTGACCCAAATGAGGAATTTAACAATGATATCAATCTGGCTGAGTTTCCTGATGGTATAACTTCCCTGACCATCAACAATGAAGATTCGGAAGATATTATGGAGACCATGTGTTTTCCGGAGGAGCAGGGAACTACGCCGGCAAGCGGTGATGAGCTCCCGATTGATTACCCGGAAGATATTATCGAAAACGGCTCTATGATCTATACAGAATGGATCGAGCATGAGGAAGAAAAAGAACTCGCCAAGGAGGCAGAACAAGAACGGGCTGCCAATAATATAGAATACGAGCGCGAACAGGCGGAGAACGGCAATGCGGAAAATATCACCATGCCAATCAACTATTTTTACAGGAAAATTGGTTTTCCAGTGAGGCGTAAGCTGCCTCCCGACCCTGTGGCAATCGCTACATCCGTCCTCGGCGCAAATATTGTGTACAAAGCTGCAGAGGATTATATTACCGTTCTGCGCTTGCTTTGGAGAGGCGAGCGCAGAAGTGCCTCTGCCCATGAGCTGATCGTGAAAAAATGGGAACTGGAAACGTTCATTGGCTCGAACGCTTACTGGCTGTACACGAATATCAGTCCAAACCGCATTCTTGACCAGTGCTGGAATACAGCAGAGCAACAGGCGCTAAAAAAGATAGAGCGGATCAACCGCAGAATTGTCGCAGGGGTAGAAGGTGGTGATGGGGCATGATTTTCTATAAAGAGGACTCCGCATGGGGCGCATTCAATCGGTTCATGGCATCCAGACATTTGGAGGATGTAGCCGATTTCATAAAGAATACAGCAACACACATCAGAGTGGGGACTGCCGGTGGCAGATGACGGAAATATCATACCCGGCTCCATAAGACTTGCCGCTTCCCGCGACCTATATGTCAGCGGTGACACGTTGTATTTTTGTTGCACATTTGACTTCGGTTTTCTGTCCGATCCTGATGAGAACGTTGACGATGCATACATCACAGCGTTTGATGTTATTGGAAAAATACTCTTCCACCCACCGGGGACGAAGAAATACGACATCACATTTACGGACGTCTACCGGCACTACGAGTATCCGAATTCAGATAAGAACCACACTTCCCGCTTCCCCGGTGTGCGCGTAAACCAGGCGCTATACCCCGCATTCGGCTATAATGAGGAGCAGCGTCATAAGATGCTCGAAAAGGAGGCTGAACGGTTCCTTGCGCAATACTGTCCGGAGACGCTGCAAACGGTTTGCCGCATTCCTCTGCGGCGAATTGCAGAGGATAAGATGGGACTTCAGGTCTTCACAGGCTACAGACTGCCTGAAGACGCTGATGCGCTTGGGCTGACGATTTTCCGAACAGAGAGGATATCCGTTGCGGACGAAGATACAGGTGAGCAGATTATCAGACGCTTTCCCCGCGGCAGCATTGTGATCGACTCGGACACATTCTGGGAGCGCGGTCTTGGCAACTTTAACTTTACGCTTGCGCACGAAGTGTACCACTGGTTTGCACACCGTGTGCATATGGCGTTCATGGACATTGTGGAAAAACCGGATGATTACGGGAAGGTAAAAGCCCACCTGGAATCCCAGGCGGACGGTGTCGGCGCGAGGATCCTTATGCCGGAGAAAGCCGTTAAACAGAAATACCGGGAAGAATTGGAACGGTTTACTTCTGACGGGCTTGATGTAAATGCAGATGCTGATGCCTATGAGCTGGCGGTCGCCTCCTGTGCGGCTTTTTTCGGAGCTTCGAAAAAGGCAATGAAGAAGCGGCTGCAAGAGCTGAACCTTCACGATGAAATTCGTGAACCGACTGTGCGCATCAGGCTCGATATTGTGGAAATGTTCAGCCAGTATGCGACAGACGAGACATTCCGCAGACTGCTCGACTCCGGGATATACAGATACCTGAAAGGGTATGTCGTCAGGAACGACCCGGAGTACATACAGGACGACCGACTGACAGATTATGCAAAACAGCATCTCGGCGAGTGTATCTTGACATTCCGGGAGGAACGCCGCCGAACGGATGAGAACGGCGACAGCCTTCTTTTCCGTAAGGACGCATATTTTGACCGCAGAGCGGATTATGATATGCGCATGAAAGAAAACCCGACCCTGATGCAGTTGCTTGCCGGGCGGCTGCAAAAGCAGAAGGAGCTATATATCAGCAGCCTGGAAAAGGCGGAATCCTTCAGTGAATTTATGCTTCCCATTATCACTGAAGCTGACACGGAGAGCATGGGTCTTGATATCCGCGACGAAGTGGACGACGGATTTGACGAGGGGAAGCTGATGCTGAGCTCTGATAAACGGTATAAGAGCCGATACTTTCTCCATTATGATTTCCAGACCGGAAAAACAATACGTATCACCGAGCCGGAGGTCTTTCAGGACAAAACGATGGTCGGGTATAAGATGTTCGAGCAGATGCGGCGCAATGACTGGAACAATCCGGATTTGAGTCTGGTAATTGCCGTATGCGCAGGGTATCATCTGGACATGGCGACTACGGAGAAAGCTCTGCTCTGCGCAGGGTATATGCTGATACCTCACGTCGCAACGCACCTCGTATACCGCTTTCTCATATCCCACTGCCGCGACCAGTACAATGATACGGCCACATTCAATACACTGCTTATCCTGCTTGGCGAAAAAGAGGTCGGCACAAACAAAAATAAAAAGTAAATATCACGATTCACAGCCTCGAAGCGATGTTCTGGAAACGGATGCCGCTTCGGGGCTTTTTCGCTCCGCCCCATCCGTTCTGCGCCATTCCCAACAGCGGAAAATACGGAATTTTCAAAATTCCAGCCAAAATTTCAATTCTGGTAAAATAATGCCGAGCCTCGGAAGAGATGGTTCGGCAATTGCGCCGCCCACCTTCCGGGGTATTTTTTATGCCCTGATAAGGCAGGAGGTACCAGAATGGCAAATGCCAGCAAGGCAGCACGGCTGCCAGATGCGCAGGACTGCGCGGTGCAGAAGGAAACGTCGCAGAGTTACGAGGGACGGGTTCATGAAGCACGGCTCGACGCAGTATGTTCCACGAGAGTAAAGAACTGTACGGCGCAGAACAACCCGATGGTCACCGTCTATGACGGCGGCATCACCGAGGAAATCGTACACGGAAGGCTGGACACGAAACTCAATTTCCAGTTCGCCCGTAACTGGGGAAGTTATCCACTGAAGGACGGGAGATACGTGTACGAGGAATGGAACGAGTCAAAGAAAAATCCTCATCCGAAAAGGAAGGCCTACTCCGGACTCAGCCAGGAATTATTTATGTTTCTGGCCGAGACGGACCGCAACGATACCAACGGTCAGCGCAAGAACAAGGATCATGCTGATTACGGCAGTAATGTCAGCAACGGACAGGAGGATGATGAGATCGGCGAGTATCATCGTAGCGCCATTGACAGGGTAGCCTATCAGCAGTGGCTGTACCGGGAGACTTGGGAAGAAGGAGAAGACGATCCTATCTTTTCCGATGAGCTTTTGAAAACGGACTTCGTTGAGGGCGATAACAAGGTCAATAATCAGCGGTGGCTGATGCGTCGGCAGGTAATCGAGCAGTTTATTCCTAATCTGCCAAAGAAGGAACAGGAAACTTTTATCAGGTACTACGGCAGTGGCATGACCGAGGAAGAGATCGGTGCGGAAGAAGGAATCGGGAAGCAGGCGATCTGCAACAGGCTAGCTCGTGTAAAGGCGTCCCTGCGCAGTGTGTTTTCCCTGCTCGGCATCCCGACTCCTACCGATGACGAACTTGAGGCGGAACGCAAAGAGCGAAGGGAAAAGACGGAAACTCTTAAAGAGGCTGAGAAAGAACAAAAATCTTACGAAAAAGAAGCCCGCGCAACTCGCGCCATCATGCGCAAGGAAAACAAATCGTGGTGTTCGGCAACAGGAAATGCGCAGGAAACAGAAGACGGAGAGGAAACAGAAACACCCGAAGATGCGTTCTATGAGGATTACGATCCCGACAACCCGTATGATTCTGTAAGCGAGGATTTTGACCCATATGAAGCGTATGATACCTATAGGGACATGGGATTCGAAGAGGATTACTGGGAAGAAGATACTGACGACTGATATCAGAGAAACGGCGGCGAGAGGCCGTTATTTTTTTGCTCTTTTTCCTGCCAATCGCACTCCACTCACGAGGGGCGTGTACTTTTTCGTTATTTAAGTGCAGAGGGGTGACAGCGGTCGCCCCGTACTGACGCCGGTTGTGAGTTTTGCTCATGATCGGCGATTTTCGCTAAACGGCTTTGTAAAGCCAGAAAGGAATGTTTATGAATACATTGAAACAGCAAAAAATCTGGGTCTGCTGGAAATACGTAAGCGTTGACGCCCGGAATACGAAGAGACCGTTTTCTGTCACAGGACACCCCACAGGAACGAGCGAGGATCACAGTGATGAGTGGTCGGATTATGAGACGGTTCTCGCCGCCTATAAGAAGCCTGACAGTGGTTTCGACGGCGTCGGCTTCATCATGACGGAGGGTCTGTTCCTTCTCGACGTTGATCACAGGAGCGAAGACGATCCGATGCTTCGGGAACTCCGTGCGCTTTTCCCCACCTATACCGAGATCAGCCCCAGCGGTCACGGCTGCCACCTCTATGGTCGTGTCGACCTTAACCGTATTCCCAAGGTGTGGAGTGATGACCGTTGGAAGCTGGACGACAGGTATTACGTGAAGAACAGTGCGGCGGGTCTTGAGCTGTATATCGGAGGTCTGACGAACCGCTTCGCCACGTTCACGGGTAACGTACTGGAGGAGTTATTGTCTGAGTCCATCACGGACTGCACCAACGCCGTGATCAGCTTCCTTGACACCTACATGAAGAAGCCGGAGACACAGACCGCCCTCGCCAAGCTGGATACGAAGCGGTTCATCAAATTCTCGGAGGAGCAGATACCGGAGATTGTGGCCAGCCTGTGCAACCAGCGCAACGGCGCGAAATTCAAGTCTCTGTACTACGACGGTGATATCTGCGGGTATGGCAGCGCATCGGAGGCGGACGCTGCGCTCTGCGCCATGATCGCCTTTCGCACAGGGCCCGACCCGGAGCTGATCAACGACATTTTTATGGAGTCAATGCTGTACCGGGATAAATGGGATCGCAGCGATTACGCCGCCGCAACGATCAACGCAGGTATCCGCGCCTGTAACGGCGTGTTCCATGTGTCTACGAAGGTTGTGCCGCCGTTCGTCATCAGTACGTCGAAGGGTGATGTTGTTAACCCAACGCTGCTTGCGGAATATGTGCGCAAGACGCTGCCCTATGTTTTCGTCCGGGAAGCGGAACGGAATGCTTACAGCAAATATGTCTATCATGACGGAGTATAGAATATTTAATTGAAAAAGGCAAAATTAAGATCGTTGAAGATAAAGTTGACAGCCAAGGCAGTTATATCGTGAGGATGATAAAAAGAAGCTTTACATATATGGGAGGAAAATAAAAATGGGAATAAAAGAAACTCTAAAAGGGCTTGTAAGCAAAAAGGAAAACTGTTCGCCGACCGAAACGGAAAATGGGCTGGCAATTCAACAAATTGCAGATGCTGATTTGTTTCCAATAGTAAAAATTCCGGAAATTTCATTACAAAAATATAATAAAATCCCTATTTCGGGTTTAGCGTCACTCGGAGCAGCCTTTTCAAAATTGCCGCTTTCAGCGAGAACTATTACACAAACAAAAACAACAGAAGTTGCATTGAAAAAACAACTGTTTGTAGGTATTAACCCTAAAAGAATAAGTGGCATTTTAAATTTCAATGAAGACGGAACAGTCGGAAATATTATGCAGGTTAATGAACAAGGAAAACAAGTGATTGCGGGACGAATGCGTTTTAAACCTGTTGATAATTTGCCGTTAAGCGAATCTTATTCTATGACAATGCCTTTTGATCCAACACTAATGGTTGTCGCTGTCGCGGTAATGGCAATTGAGCAAAAGATAGACAAGTTACAGGAAAGTGTTGAAAATGTATTAAGATTTTTGGAACTTGAAAAACAGTCAAAGCAACGAGGAAACCTTAAGAAACTCACCGAAATAGCAGAAGATTATAAAGTGTATTGTGAGGATAAAGAATTTTGTGAGAATCGCAATTTCATTGTTCAAAAAATTCAAACGGAAGCGTTGGCGGATATTGAATTCTATAAAGAAAATATAGCAAGCCAATTGCAAAAACAAAAAAGTGTGCATACTTCATTGAATGCAGATTCTTTAATGAATGATGTGATTCGTGAGTTGGCAGAATACCAACTGTCCTGTTATTTATACTCTTATAGCACCTTTATGGACACAATGTTGCGTAAGGATTTTTCTTCCGAGAATATCACGAGAATTAAAGAGAGAATGCAAACAGTATTAAGTGCGTATGACAATCTGTACCTTGATTGTTACTCGCAAATAGAAAAATATCAGCATTCTTCAATTGATACAAAAGTCATAAACAGTGTAGGTGTAGCAATTAAAGGAGTAGGCAAGGTGGTCGGTTCAATCCCATTCATAAAGGACGGGCAAATTGATGAAACATTAATTGAAACCGGAACAAAATTAAATAATAAAAGCAATTCTCTGATTGGAAACAAATTAGAAACGATTAAAGGGTTTAAAGATACTCATATTATGCCTTTTATTGACAATCTTTCAAGTATAGATTTGATGTATAACAGAGAAAATGGTCTGTTGACAGACGGCGAAAATATCTATGCTTTGCAGGATACCGCAATTTGAAGTAAAAGAGAGCTAAATTTATGTTTTTTAATGGTGATAATAATGCCTAAAAGCAAATGGGTTTCATTTTTCTTATGCTTGTTTTTCGGACTGTTCGGAGCGCATAAATTCTACGAGGGGCGCATTCTTCTCGGAATACTGTACATTTGTACTGCGGGACTTGGCGGAATAGGCGTAATTATTGATTTGATTATATTGTTTTTCAAACCCAATCCGTATTATCCATAAATTGATTTATGATCAATAAAGGCGTTAGTTTCCTTATGGAGGCTTTCGCCTTTTTGTATTTCAACCGAGCTTGCATAATTTCTTTTAAGTGTCCCATATTTATTTACGGTAGAATTTTGTTTTTTACTTGACATTTTTTTGCATTTGCGCTATACTGATATAAACTGATACTTTATTATATCGGGAGGCTTCTATGGACATTAAACTCTTTACCGAAATGTTAAAGGACAAGCATTTTCCGGACTATAAAAAGCTCAAATACAAGTACGGTGCGGATTTTGACAGCTTTCTTAAAACATTAGAGGAATTATATTATAAACCTTTGCCGCTTTATGATTTTGACGGCAACAATATTGTTTTTACAGAAGACTTCAATGCCGTCAATCAAAATGCGGTAAAGCTGTTATTACAGCCGCAGGATAAGCATTACGGAATCAAAGCCGCCGAGGAGGAAATACTATCCACTTCGGCTATTGAAAGCGTGGATTTCAGCCGTGACAGTGTGCGCAAAATTCTAAAAGGAATGGCGCCTGACGGCGAACAGGAAGATAGAATCTTAGGCATCAAGCACGGGCTTGAATTTATTGCCGATACCGCCAACAAAATAACCGAGGACAATTTATATAGGCTTTATATGATGACTGTCGGTAACTTTCTAACCAATGACGATAAATTGTCAGAGGGCAAATTTTACAGACACGATACGGTTTATGTTGTCAGCGATCATATTGAACATTCGGGGCTTGACGCCCAAAAAGTGCCTGAGTTTATGAGGTCGCTTATCGCATTTGCTAATGCCGAGGATGGCATTAACGATTTAATTAAGGCGGCAATCATTCATTTTTACATTGCCTTTGTACATCCGTATTTTGACGGGAACGGCAGAATTGCACGGCTCGTTCATTTATGGTTTTTAATTCAAAAAGGTTATCAGTCGGCGCTGTTTATTCCGTTTTCAAGCAGGATTGAAAAAAGCCGCAAAGCATACTATGACGCTTACACGGTAATTGAGGAAAACAGAAAATTAAGCGGCAAGATAGATGTAACCCCATTCATTCTTTACTTCATAAACAATGTTTACAATAAAATGAACGAGGGTTCTGCCGCTATTGAAACCTTAACTGTTTATGATGACGCCGTTAAAAACGGAAAAATAACCGAAAAAGAAACAAAGCTTTGGGGATTTGTGCTGTCAGCTTACGGTACGGGAGAATTTTCAACAAAGCGGCTCGAAAAAGATTTCGGAGATGCCGCCTACGCAACAATCCGAGGTTTTGTTTTAAAGTTTGAAAAGCTTGGACTTCTTTCCTCTGCAAAATACGGTCCGCGAGTTAAATACAAGGTTGTTAAATAAGGCGGTGAGAAAATGACAGGCGTGATATATGCACGGTATTCAAGTGATAATCAGCGTGAAGAGTCCATTGAAGGTCAGTTGCGTGAGTGCAAGGTGTTTGCCGAAAAGAACGGTATACGATGTTCAACAATGCCACCGAAAAAGGTACGATTGACACGCTCCCCGAAATTCCGGGACTTGCTCTTTGGCACAGCGGTCACATCGGAATCTATATCGGCGGCGGCAAAGTGATACACGCCGCCAACACCCGTGCAGGCGTTATTATCTCCGATGTTTCAGGCAGCGGTTTTACGCATTGGCTCAAGATACCGTATATCACCTATACGGAGAATACCGAATAAAAAAACTCAGTGCGGCGGGAGTGATCCTACCGCACTGAACATAGCAGTAGATTTTTTCACGATTCGGTGGTATAATTAATTCAACCAACAGAATTTACGAGGTGATTAAACATGAACAATGT
>CAVJCN010000024.1:0-6702 GCA_963647945.1 Absicoccus sp.
TCCTTCAAAAGACCGAAGGAAACATGGTCATGGGCATTTTGGCGTGGCTCATCGGCGGAGTGATAATGCTTTGCTGCATATGGGCTTTCTCTATCATGGCTACAAAATACGAAAAAGTTAACGGTATCGTGGACTACGCGGAGGCAACGGTCGGCAAGAAATACGGCTATATGGTGGGGTGGTTTCTGACCCTCGCCTACTATCCTACTTTAACATCGGTGCTGGCATGGCTGTCTGCAAGGTACACTCTCGTATTCCTGACATCCGCATTTCCCGATACATTTACTCTGATAATTCCGGCTTCCGAAGGCGGCTGCGCTGTGGGCCCGGAATGTATGGCGCTTTCACTGCTGTTTCTTTGCGCGGCTTATTCAATAAATGCCCTTTCCCCGAAGCTGGCGGGACATTTTCAAGTCGCCACTACTATAATCAAACTCATTCCCCTTGTTCTTATGGCAGTTGTGGGGATCATCTTCGGCCTTATCTCCGATAACGGCGTTCTCATGGAAAATTTAGCTTATGCCGGCGCTGCAACCGATGGCAATCCGCTGTTTGCGGCTGTGGTTGCAACCTCTTTCGCATATGAGGGCTGGATAATCGCAACTTCCATCAATGCGGAGCTTAAAAATTCCAAAAAGAATCTGCCTATTGCTTTAATTGTAGGCGGTATCATCATCGTATCCGTATACATATTCTACTATATCGGTGTTGCCGGAGGGGCAAAGGTGGAAACCCTCATTTCAGAGGGCGCAACCGTAGCCTATATCAATGTTTTTGGCGGCGCCTTCGGAAATATTCTCAATGTGTTCGTGGCGATTTCCTGCATGGGAACCCTCAACGGGCTGATGCTGGGCTGCACAAGAGGAATTTATGCTCTGGCAGTCAGAAACTCCGGCCCTCATCCGGAAATGTTCGCCCAGGTGGATAGAGTAACGAATATGCCTAACAACTCGTCGATTTTGGGGCTTCTCCTCTGCGGGATCTGGTTCTTTTTCTTCTACGGAGCGAACCTTGCCGATTTCAACTGGTTCGGGCTTTTCGGGTTTGACTCCTCGGAGCTTCCTATTGTAACGGTATATGCCCTGTACATTCCGATTTTCATTCAGTTCATGAAAAAGGCGACAGACCTGGGCACGGTCAAGCGTTTCGTTGCCCCGAGTCTTGGCATTTGCGGCAGCGTCTTTATGGTTTTCGCTGCGCTCTACGCTCACGGCTGGCAGCCTTATCAAGCGGCGGCAGCCGAGGGAAGGTTCTCCTGTCCGATGATCTTCTACCTGATCGTGTTCACGGTAATTATGATTGTTGGTGCAAGGATTTACAGGAAAAATGACAGGTAAATTCCTGTAAAAAGCATTTGCTATTTCCGGCATCAACCTGTAAAAATTCAGTAGCAAAAATTTTCACCTCTGCATATATTATTATAGTTTGCGGAGGTGATTTTTTTATGGGGCTTGATACTAGAGAATTGTTTGCCCGCCTTATCCAGTGTGAAGCCGGCGGCGAGGGAATCGAGGGTATGCAGGCGGTGGCCACGGTTATTATGAACCGGGCCCGGGCAACAGAGGGGGAATTTGCGCGGGTCAGCGGCGGCGGAGATGTACGCGCCGTAATCACCCAGACGGGGCAATTCGTCTGTATGCGTGAAACCGTCGGCGGCAAATATAACAGCCAAAATGTCTATAATATGTCCCCCACCGATGAGCATTACGAAATCGCCGATTGGGCCCTTTCCGGCGGCAGGCTCCAAGCCGTGGGAGAGTCCCTTTTCTTCTTCAATCCCTACAGCAGCACCTGTCCGCAATATTTCCCTACCAGCGTAGGGGCTTTCTATAACCGCGTCGGCAATCACTGCTTTTACGAGCCGACGGAAAAATATTTGGATACATAGGAGGTATTTTATGACACCTTGTAGCATGAATCAGGTTACGCCTGCAATGATACGAAAGGGGCAGATGACTGTCGGAGATAAGATAATTTTCGAGGAGGCCGCCGAAGCGGCGGCAGACAGCGTTGAAACTTCCGTGCAAGCGGCGAAAGCTGTCGAAGCCGCTGAAGCGGCGGTGCTTGAGGCAGGAGGCAGCGTTGAAACTTCCTCGAAAGCTGCCGAACATCCCGAGATCCCGGCATCTGCCTCCGGGGCGGCAGGCAGCGTTGAAACTTTTGCAAAGGCTGCCGAAGCCCCCGAAGCAGTGGAAGCCGCGGCAGGTACGACGGGAGAACCTGCTGTCGTACCTGCGGCCGCTGCGGAAAGCGAAACTGCGGCAGCGGCCGCCGCGGGCGCCACAGCCGCCCGCGCCGCGGCTTCTGTGCCCGGCACCGACGCCCTTTCCTACGGCGAGGGAATGGTAACAAAAAACCCCGCAAATTTGCAGGGCTACCAAAGCGCCGGTTTGCCGCCAAGCTGGCCTAACACGGCGGGGCAAGTTGCCTACCCGAACGAGGATCGCAATCAGATTTCCTACGGACGAATGACGGACTATTTTCAAGGGGCGATAAACGGCGAAGGCACTTCATCTTCCCCGACCTTTACCGTTCCCAGCAATCCCATGACACCGCCGGAATACACCCAGACCTTAGACTACGACTCCATTCAATACATGAACGGCTTTCTGCGCACCCAAATAGGCCGTTTCATCCGGTTTGAGCAGCTTGTGGGTACAAACATTGTGGAAGACCGTTCCGGCTTTCTCGTAGGAGTCAGCAACAACTATGTGATACTCCAGGAAATCGGCACAGGCAACATCATGACCTTTGACACCTTTTCCATAAAGTTTGTCTATATTTACTACGAAGATTTTGATGTGTCAAAAGGCTCTACTTCAGCATATTGATAATTTGTAAGACTGTTTCCTCCGGCGCTTCCTTTTGGATTTCGACCCTATCGTCCGCCCAGCCGGTATAAAGGGGAAGTCTTCTGCGGTAAAGTATTTCCGCCGGCACTGCCTGACTGATGGGCCTGCCTTCAGCGGAAAGCAAAGCTATATCTCGATCCAAAAATATTATTCTTCCGTTTTCCGCCAGAGCGTAGTAGTTTTCTTCACGGGTAACAACTCCACCACCACAGGCAATTACCGCGCCTGTAACCTTGGAAACCTCAGAGATAACCTCCGACTCGCAGCGGCGAAAGGCTTCTTCGCCTCCCTCGGCAAAGATTTCGGGAATTGTTTTTCCCTCCGTAACAGTAACCATATCGTCGGCATCATAAAACGGGCGGTCAAGCTCCGCGGCCAAAATGGTGCCGATGGTGGTTTTGCCCACTCCCGGCATACCGATGAGTACATAATTTTGCTTATTGAATATAAGTTCAGCTTCTATGGTTTCTGCCACTTTGCTGTCAATTTTCCTGTCAAAAAACAATTCTGCCGTGGAAATTGCCTGCAATACCAGCATTTTCATGCCGGAAAGGGTGTTAATTCCTGCCTTTTTTGCCTGGCAAAGGAAATTGGTTCTGAGTGGATTGTAAATAACATCCACCGCCCATTCCAGTTTTGGAAAACCCGCCGGAAAAACCACTGAACGCCCCGTATTGGGGTACATCCCCACAGGCGTTGTGTTTACAAGGATTTCGGCATCGCGTCTCTGCTTTAAGTTTTCATAATTGAGCTTTCCTGCTCTGCTGACGATATCTATCCCCGCCGCGCCTAAATCCCTCAGTGCCTTACAAACAGCCTTTGACGCGCCGCCGCTTCCCAGCACCGTTGTCTTCTTGCCTCTTACCTCAACCCCGGCCTCTTCAAGGCTTTTCTTAAAGCCGAAATAGTCCGTGTTGTAGCCGATAATCTTGCCCTCACGCTTTACGAGGGTGTTTACCGCGCCTATTTCCCGAGCTTCTGGGGCAATTTCATCGCAAAATTTCATCACGGTTTCCTTATACGGAATCGTAACATTAAGCCCTGTCCAATCGCCGTTTCTGACAAAGGCTTCCACTTCTTGGGGCTCTTTTTCAAAGATCGAATATTCGTAATCTATCCCCGTAAGTTCCCCGATCCGGGCGTGAATTTCCGGGCTGAAACTGTGTTTTAGGCTGCGACCCAAGAGTCCGCAGCGCGGAGTTTGGGTTTCCGATTCAGCCTTAATATTATCTGTTCTCATATCTTTTTCCTATCTTATACCTATACCGATAAATTTTCATCTTCCAGCATCCTGTATCCCACACCCAGTTCTGTAAATATGTATTTAGGTTCCCCTGGATTTTTTTCCAATTTACGGCGGATGTTCGCCATATTAACTCGCAAAATCCGATTGTTGTCATCTGCATAGGGCCCCCAGACTTCGTTGATGAGGGTATCGTAGGTCATGACCTTTCCCGAATTTTTTGCCAGTAGAGAAACGATCTTGTACTCCACCCTCGTGAGATGCACCTCTTCCCCGTCAACGCTGACAATTCGCTTTTCAAAGTCAATCAAAAGTCCTCCGGCAGAATATGGTCTGTTGCTGTTTGTAGCGTCGTCTGCCAGTTTGTTGTTGTGCCTTATTGCGGTACGGATTCTCGCCAGAAGCTCAAAGGTTCCGAAAGGCTTGGTTATATAATCGTCTGCCCCTGCGTCAAGGGCAATAACTTTTTCCTTTTCCTGGGTTCTGGCTGAAATTACTATAATTGGGAGGCTAGACCATTCTCTGGTTTTCCGGATGACTTCCAGGCCATCCATATCCGGAAGTCCCAGATCCAGCAGTACCAAATCCGGAAGGGATGAGGTAATCATGGTAAGCCCGTCCTTTCCGTTATGCGCCGCGCTGACCTTATATTCATGGGAATCCAAGGTCTTGCTTATAAAATCGCAAATACTTTTTTCGTCCTCTATAATCAAAATTGAGATTTTCTGATACATTTTCTATTCCTCCTTCTCCTTAGGCAGTGAAAAGCAAAATTCCGCACCGTCATGGTGGTTGACAGCAATTATCTTGCCGCCGTGGGCAGTTACAATGGTCTTGCATATCGAAAGTCCTATTCCCATCCCCTTGTAGCCGTCTGTTTTGGCTTTATCCGAGCGATACCCGTCGCCGTCAAAAATCGTTTCCAGCCTGTCCTCGTCGATACCCACCCCGTAATCTCTTATGTGGAAAAAAACTTTTTCCTCGTCCTCGTCAATGGTAAGTTCCAGGGGTTTTGTGCTTTTTGCGTGCATCTGCGCGTTTTGCAAGATATTTATGATTACCTGCTGAATCAGCATGGCGTCCATCATTACCATAATCACATTGTCCGGCACGCTGACATGAACCTCCGCCTCTGGAAAGCGCTTTTTGAAGTGAATTACCGCCGCCGAAGCCACCTCGTCCACCGCTTCAAGGGATTTTGCCACCGAGGCTGTTTCGTTGTCGATTCTCGTTACCGACAGCAGATTCTCCACCATGTTCAAAAGCCAGTTTGCATCGTTATTTATGTGGCTCACCAGTTCCTTTTTTTCCTCATCGCTAAGTCTTTCGCCCATTTCAAGGTAAGACTGACTGCTTCCGATTATCCCCGTAAGGGGCGTTCTCAAATCGTGGGAAACGGCTCGCAGAAGATTTGCCCGCATCTTTTCCTTTTGCGCCTCCATAAGCTCCTTTTCCTGTTTTGCAAGCTGCTTCGACTGCTCTTTCATGTTGGTACTCATGGCGGAAGTGATAATGCCGATTGCAAACATTCCCAGGAAAGTTACCTGGTATCCGTCAATTGTAAAGTTAAAATCCTGGTATGGATAGGTAAAGAAAAAATTTACGCTGAGAACGCTCATTATGGAAAAAAGCATTCCGTAAACATAGCCGCTGGTGTATCTTGTGATTATGAACACGCCCAAGGTGTAGAGCATCGCGATGTTCAGTGACGGATCCGAGGCGGTTTTTTGAAAGAAAAAAGATGCGAAAGTTGCAATGGTAAAGACCATGATGCAAAGCAAAATATCCCGCTTGTGGGATGCCGCAAGTTCTCCCTTTTCCGACAGCAGCCGCTGTATTTTCTCTTGTTCGTCTTTCCTATCGCTCTTGTATCTCATATCATTTTCCATTATACAACTCCGTCAATAAATAGTATATCAAATATATGTTAAAATGTCGCTAAGTTATATTCTACACTTATTTTACCGTATAAAGGCTGTAATTTCCAGTATTTTATGCTTTTCACATTTGGGTATTTATACTTTTTCACATTTAATTGACGGCGCGCATAGAATAAATCATATATTTAATAGGAAAGGGGCATTTATTTTGATAAAAGATCCTTATATAGGTATGCCCATAACCATGGGCGGCAGATGCGATACCGCACCCGGGAAGCCTGCGAATGTTTCCGGATTTGACACCACGTACCTTGGCAGTCTTCCCATTGCCATGTCGTACACGCCGATGCAGCAGTGGAAAACCACTTATTCCCTCGAAAAGGGGCTGTCCCGGGGCACGATTTTCCCTGAACTTGATCTTCCCTTTGAGGGCAGAACCCTTTTGAGCCGGCAGTCGAAGGGAGGGCAAAATTGATGGATAGAAAGGAATTATTCGACAAGGTGCAGCAGGTAGGTTTTGCGCTCTATGATACGGCGCTCTTCCTGGACTCTCACCCGGCAAACAGCATGGCGCTGGATTTCTTCCGGGAAAATCAGGAAGCGTATATGAAATATCGCGATGAATATGAAAAGAACTACGGCCCTCTAACATTCTACGGAGCGGATGCTTCTAAGGGCTGGACTTGGACGCAGGGCCCTTGGCCTTGGGAAGTGGAGGCATAATATG
>CAVJCN010000024.1:7366-11288 GCA_963647945.1 Absicoccus sp.
CTTTAAATTTTTTAAAATTTTTTTGAAACCCTGCCGAAATTTTCGGTTTGCGCTAACTATATGCTAATCATATAATGTAGGTATTTGCATACATTTCCCTCTGGCGGTCAAGCAGGTCTTGTAATGTGATTCCCCCGAGGTAGTTTTCAATCGTTTCCTGCAAGCCTTTCCAGAGAGCGATGGTGGCGCAAAATGCGCTCCGCCGGCAGCCCTCCGGATCATCCTCAAGACAAGCTACCGGAGTGAGGCTTCCCTCTGTCAGCTCGAGAATTTCCTTGACCGTGTAGGCGCTTGGGTTCTTTGCCAGCCGATAGCCCCCTTGGGCACCTCGGCTTACCTTTAGAAAACCTTCGCGGTTTAGCACCGGAATAATTTGCTCAAGATATTTCTTTGAAATTTCCTGCCGCTCTGCGATATCTTTCAGGGAAACATACCCCTCGCCTTGGTGTTCCGCCAAATCCACCATCATACGCAGGGCATATCGTCCTTTTGTGGAAATTTTCATAGCAATTCCCTATTCGGCAAACATCGGAGTGGAAAGATATCTTTCTCCGGTGTCAGGAAGCAGCGCAACGATTATCTTGCCCTTGTTTTCCGGACGCTTTGCAAGCTGCAAGGCGGCAAAGGCGGCGGCTCCCGAAGAAATTCCCACAAGCACTCCGCCCTTTCTTGCGAAGGTTCTGCCGGTTTCAAAGGCATCGTCGTTTTCTACCGGAATGATTTCGTCGTAAATATCTGTGTTAAGGGTTTCCGGCACGAAGCCTGCTCCGATTCCCTGAATCTTATGTGGGCCTGCCGTTCCCTTGGAAAGCACCGGAGAGCCTGCAGGCTCTACCGCAACAACCTTCACATTCGGATTCTTGCTCTTGAGATATTCGCCAACGCCGGAAAGAGTGCCGCCTGTTCCTACCCCCGCAACAAAGATGTCAACCTTGCCCTCGGTGTCTTCCCAGATTTCGGGGCCTGTGGATGCCTTGTGGGCAGCCGGGTTTGCAGGGTTTGTGAACTGGCTCGGAATGAAGCTGTTAGGAGTTTCCTTTGCAAGCTCCTCAGCCTTTTCTATGGCACCTTTCATGCCTGCCGCTCCATCGGTGAGGACAAGCTGCGCGCCGTAAGCCTTAAGCAGATTGCGGCGTTCAACGCTCATGGTTTCAGGCATGGTGAGGATAATCTTGTAGCCTCTTGCCGCAGCCACTGCCGCAAGTCCGATTCCCGTGTTGCCACTGGTAGGTTCGATGATGGTGGCTCCCGGTTTCAGCACTCCCGCCTTTTCCGCATCGTCAACCATGGCTTTTGCGATCCTGTCCTTTACGCTTCCCGCCGGATTGAAATATTCCAACTTGCCGTAAATCTCAGCCTGGGTATCCTCGTCTCCGATGATAGCGTTGAGCTTCAGCAGCGGTGTTCCGCCGATTAAATCCGTGATCTTTTCATAAACTTTCATTGTTGTTCCCTCTTTTCCTATAATTCATATCTGTTTTATAGGAATTATATTAGCACTATTTCCCCTGCCTGTCAATATGGAACACGAAATTTTTCGCAAGTTCTCGCGCTGAGAAGATGATTCCCCGATGCAGACGGGGCGTGATGGATTGCGGCAGCGAAATCGGCAACGCGGCAAAAGATAACCACCGGCTTGCGGAAGCTATCGAGTACGGGGAAAAGAGTGTTGGGAAGCCTCGTTACCGCTTCGAGCAGCTAAGGCTCAAATATTGTTCTCGGTTAAAAGCCGGTTGTATCCTAGGCTTTCACATCGTTTGCCTTTTGCGGATAGTGCGCTATGTTTGACCTGTTCCAATCAGTTGTTGTATCTTTGCGGATTGAAGCACTGAAGCAGCGCATCTTCGTAGCGGGAGTACTTGCAGTAGCCGCAGCAGACAGTAGATCCGCACGTAGAGCAGACTGTTTCGCGCCAGGTAGGTTTACTCTCTTTCGTACCACATTTTTCGCACACCCAATATTCACAGTCATTCGTCGCGGCTACAACCGGTCTGCAGTTCTTGTATATCGTTCCGCATTTTCTTCCACCAGCTACCCTGTCGAGTTCGTCGTCGGAAAGCTCACCGTCCTTGCCTTGTTTGGATGCGAGAAAGGCTTTGGCTTCTTCCAAGGCTACACCGCAGCCGTTTTCGGCAAGAAATTCTGCAAGTTTTCCATCCTCTTTTGCTTCGAGAAAAGCCTTTTTCAAGCTTTCGTCGGTTATTACTTTTTGATAAAGTTCTTCAATTTTCATGATTTTCCTCCCTGTTAGAATGTACAATAAATCCTGTTAAACCCGTCACTGGCCATTTCTATGAGAAAGTATTTGCAATCCGCACAGCGATGATGTACCTGTGCAGGTGAGCAGCTGCAGGATTCCCAATCCTTTTTACACAGCTTGCACCCCCAGTTTGAACAGGTGCGGCCGGCTTCCCCGGTGCTGATCGTTCTTCTATTGTTCCCCGGCGTGTACCCGCCACCACCGCAGCCGCCGGATACATTGTCCAGCTCGTCATCGGAAAGCTCGCCGGTTCGTGGATGAAGGAGATCAAAATACTCCTTTGCACTTTCGTCAGTCATTTCTGTGCCGTTTTCTTTTGCAATGGCGGAAAGCTCATCGGGGGTTTTCGCCTGTTTCGCTTTTTCAAGCAGTTCTTCGTTCATTTCCATGTTATTACTTCCTTTCGATGTGTTATCGCCTCGATTCAAGCTTTACTGTATTATACATTCCGCACTTAAATATGTCAATCTCTCGGGCTTGGCTGGTCGTGTCAAGTTGTTGTGACTTTTCTCGCATAAAGCAATTATTTCCGCCACCCCAACATTTGACATAGAGCCCGGAGCCTGCTTTTCACCGCATAAAAAATTCGGCAGGGTCATCCGAAAACAGCTCTGCCGATTGTTTTTTTATTTATCGTTTTCTTTTACGCTCTGCCCCAATATTAATGTGCAGGGCGATATTTCCAATCACTCTTAGGCAATTATGTGGCTAACAGGGAAATTACATCATTCCCATGCCGCCCATGCCTGCATACTCTGTTCTTAAATCTCTAATTTTTTTATCCTTAGTAGTTATTTTTTTCTCCAATGTGTCAATCTGCTGCAAAGAATATATGTTAACTCCTACCGAGCCTATTAAACACAGCGAAAGAATTGTTATGAGAACAAGCTTCATATGTTTTGCGCCAAAGAACCTTCTAAGAGGGTTTGACACCTTGCCACATGAAGTACATCGCTTTGTTTTATCGTCTATCTCGCCCCCGCAAAACTTGCAGAAGCACACTTTCTTCGTTTTCTTAACCCCGTCGTCGTATGCTTTTACAGCAAAAGTATCTTCGTCTTTAAACCCAAACGCAATATCTTTTGCATTCACCGAACTTTCCTCATTATGTGCCGCAACACTCAAGCACTTGTCATCTGTCACATGATCATGCACTTGTGTGTTTTCCGGGTTTGGAATTTGGCATCCGAGAAAAATTTCTTTTTCTTTTGATTTGCCCACCCCGAAAACTGTCATTGCAGCGATAATATAACGCCCTATGCCACCGCTGCTTTCGCCTGAAAGCATGGTCAGAATAAACGCTAAAATAATTATAGTCGCCCCTGCTATGTAAAATGCAACCTTTTCATCTATCTCAAATTTATGTGATATTCTGGTTGTAATTAACACAATTGCTAACACCCCAATGCCAAAAATGGCAAGGCTCAATATCCGTATAATTGCTACCAATTCCCCCATTCTTTCTAAATGCGAACTACACAATAGATGTACTATTTCTATTATAATTTTCATTTTTCTAAAATTCAACAGGAATCCGGTGCTTGCATAAATGTCAAGTAAATTTATTTTTTGCTTGACATTTCGACGCAAAAATTATAATATCTTTTTATAGGGAGGTGCTATTCATGAACAGCTGCACAGCGTACATCAAGAGCATAGTCG
>CAVJCN010000025.1:0-7466 GCA_963647945.1 Absicoccus sp.
CACCTGTGCCGCAAGGCTCGCGCCGGCCGCAGAGCCGGCCACCCTGTCAGCCTTACAGCAAGCGGACATACCGGCTTCTTGCCAACCGGACACAGAACCGGCTTCCCGGCAACACGGCGCGCCGCCTGCGGATGCCTTTGACTTTTCAAGTACGGCATCGCCTGCGGCAAGGAAGGCTGTCGCGGATGCCCTCGTCCAAAAGACCGGAGCAATAATCGTGCTGAAAGGGGCAGGCACTTTAGTAGCCGCACCGGGGAGGCAGACATATACTAATACCACAGGCAATCCCGGCATGGCGACCGCAGGCTCCGGAGATGTGCTTTCCGGCATAATCACGAGTCTTGCGGGACAGCGAAGGCAAGTTGGCACGAGTCTTGCGCCTGCCTGCGAGCCGGAGCCTCAACGCAAGACCCCTGCGCCCGCCTGCGGGCAGAAGCCTGAAACATCGAGCAAGACCCGCCCGACCGCCCGAATCGGCGCTTTTGAAGCAGCCATTGCGGGAGTGTATATTCACGGACTGGCAGGAGATCTGGCAGCGGAGGAACTTGGAGAATACGGTGTGACAGCAGGGGATATTGCTCTTTATACAGCCTATGCAATTAAAAAGATTTTGAGCGAAGTATAAACACGAAAGAAAATTTTGATACCGAATCTGGTAAAAGAAATTTTGCCCGCGAGAGCAGGCAGAATTTCCGCAAAAGGAGTGTTGGACTTTGATAGTAAAAAAAGGAGATCTTTATTTTGCTGATTTAAGTCCCGTGGTAGGCTCTGAACAAGGGGGAGTAAGACCTGTACTGGTAGTACAGAACGATGTTGGAAACCGATACAGCCCGACAATAATCGTGGCGGCTGTTACTTCGCAGACAGGAAAATCAAAGCTGCCCACCCATGTAGAGCTTGCAGCCACACAGGGAGGACTCAGCAAAAATTCGGTGGTTTTGTTGGAGCAACTCAGAACCATCGACAAGCAAAGACTAAAAGAAAGGATTGGAACCCTAAGCGACACGCAAATTCCCTATGTTGATGAGGCGCTCAGCGTAAGTTTAGGCATTGCCAATTTAAATGAAAACCATTAAAATAGTGATGTAAGTTTTTTCGGAAAGGGCGCGGCGGTTCGCCCGCCGCCCGCCTTTCCGAAATTCAAATAAATAATACCATATCATATACGGCAGGAGGACAACAATGGATTTTAAGAAGTACGAAGATATCGCATCTCGGATTAGAATCGACATCATCAAAGCAGTACATAAAGCAGGTTCGGGGCATCCCGGCGGCTCACTTTCGGCGGCAGACATCGTGACCGCACTTTATTTCAAGGTCATGAACATCGACCCGAAGAATCCGAGGATGGAGGGCAGAGATAAATTCATTTTGTCCAAAGGACACGCAGGCCCGGTGCAGTACGCGGCACTGGGGGAGAGAGGCTATTATGAAGTAGAGGACATGATGAGCCTCCGAAAACTCGGCAGCCGTTTTCAGGGACATCCCAACAGAGATAAGGTGCCGGGAATCGAAATGTCCACAGGCTCCCTGGGACAGGGCTTCTCGGTTTCCGTAGGCATGGCGCTGGCAGGAAAATTAGACGAAAAGGCCGGCAAAAAAACCGGCAGAATTTACACACTTTTAGGGGACGGCGAGCTTCAGGAGGGGCTTATCTGGGAAGCGGCAATGTCCGCGGCTCACTACAAGCTGGACAACCTTTGCGTAATCGTAGACTGGAACGGCCTGCAAATAGACGGCAAAAACGAAGATGTAATGACCGTTGCCCCTGTTGACGAAAAATTCAAGGCCTTCGGCTTTAATGTTTTGGTGATAGACGGCCACGACTTTGGGCAGATTTTCGATGCCTTTGACAAAGCCCAAAGCTGCAAAGGCAAGCCTACGGCAATCATCGCAAAGACCAACAAGGGCAGAGGGGTTTCCTTCATGGAGGATAACCCGGGCTGGCACGGCAAGGCACCGAAAGAGGACGAAGCAAAACAGGCGGTAACAGAACTGGGAGGTGAGTGGTAATGGCACTTAATACGGCAGCAACAGAGGCAGCAAAGCTAGCAGAAAAAATGGCGACCCGCCAGGCATACGGCAAAACCCTGGTAGAACTGGGAGCGGAAAACCCGAACCTTGTGGTTATGGACGCAGACCTTTCAAAATCAACCATGACGGCGGATTTTGCCAAGGCATATCCGGAAAGATTTTTCAACATGGGAATCGCGGAGCAGAATCTCTACGGGGCGGCCTGCGGCATCGCCCTTTCCGGCAAAGTGGTCTGCGCCAGCACCTTCGCCATGTTCGCAGCGGGCAGAGCCTTTGAAATCATCAGAAACTCCATCGGCTACACTCATGCAAATGTAAAGATTTGCGCCACCCACGCAGGAATCACGGTTGGCGAGGACGGAGCAAGCCACCAGACCTTTGAGGACATCGCCCTTATGAGAACCATTCCGGGAATGACGGTGATCAATCCATCGGACGGAGCCAGCGCGGCGGAGCTTATTCGGCAGGCCGTAGCATTTGAAGGCCCCGCTTACATAAGACTCGGAAGGGCGGCAGTTCCTACATTCTATACGGAGGAAACCGCAAAGAAAATCAAAATCGGCAAGGCGGCTACCCTCAGAGAGGGCGGGGATATTACCATTATCGCCACCGGAATCATGGTCAGCGAGGCAATGGCGGCTGCGGAGGAACTGGTGCTGCAGCACGGCATCGAAGCCCGTGTAATCGATATGCATACCATAAAGCCTCTTGACGCAGAGGCGGTTGTAAAGGCGGCGCAGGAAACCGGCGCGATCCTGACCGCAGAGGAACATTCCGTAATCGGCGGGCTCGGCTCGGCGGTGGCAGAGGTTGTGACTACCCACTGCCCGGTAAAAATGTACATGGTAGGGCAGCAGGACACCTTCGGGGAATCCGGAAAGCCCGACGAGCTGCGGAAAAAATACGGCATGACAAAGGACGACATCGTAAAGGGCGCGTTGCTCCTTGCTAAATAGAGGGTGACAGCAAAGAGGCAGGACAGCTTCTTGCTAAATAGGGCATAAAGGGCAGGGAGGTTTCTTGCTAAATAGGGCGGCAAGGCAGGGCGGCGGCTATCTCGAAGAGATGCAGGCGCGTTTCGACAAAATTCGACACGCGGCGCAACAGTGCAGCCTGCCCGGAGGGTCAACAGGCAGGGTCACAGTGCAGCCTGCCCGGAGGGTCGAAACGCGGCTGCGCCCGCGGCACGCGGGCAGCCGCCGCCCTGCCCTCATCACCTTGGGGATATGGATATGAAAGATTTTTTTGAGAACTTCAGCTTAGAGATGCTTTACACCGGAGCAGTGCGATGGGTTTTCATCGCCCTCGCTCTTTATATTTTGGCACGCTCCATCCTCTCGCTGATACGGACAAAAAATCCGGCGGAGGTCTGGGCGTACATACAGATAAAAACCTATAAGCAGGACGAATACGGAGCATGGGATGTAGTTTCCGAGGAAAGCGCCCCCATTACCCACTGGGAAAATGTCATCGGCAGGGCAGGAAGCTGCGACATTGTGGCAAGGGATCTTACCCTTTCCCGAAACCACGGTATCCTCATGCGGGATGCCGCAGGAGAGGATGGCATTTGGCGCTATCGGGATTTAGGCTCAAAAAACGGTACCTACATAAACGACATTCTCGTAAGCCGGGAGGGGGAAATGGGGCCTGCGATCAAGCTGGAATACGGGGATGTGATCCGCGCAGGCTATACCGAATTCACCCTGCTGCCTATCAGCCTCGAAGAAAAGAGCAACAACCTTGCCATGCGAAAATCCGATACGAAGGTCATGAGCGCAGGGCCGGGGCTTGCGGCGCTGACCCTCTTTCAGATTTTGACGATTTTCCAGCTTTGGTTTGCGGTGGGAACCGAATACCTCGGGGAAATCCTGCTGGCTTTCGGAGGGCTCTCGGCCTGTATGTGGATTTACATGGCGGCGCTGCGCGCCTTTGGCAGGAACGCGGTGGAAATGGAAACCATCGCATTTTTCCTATCGACTTTGAATCTTGCGGTGGTGGCAACCTCCGCACCGGACAAGCTGACAAAACAGCTGATAGCCATCGCCATAGGAATTTTTATCATGTTCCTGATGTGTATGCTGCTTAGGAACCTTGAACGGGCGAAAGTCCTGCGCTATGGGATGTTCCTAGGGGCAGTACTGCTTCTGATTGCAAACCTTACCATCGGAACCTTCGGCTTCGGAGCGAAAAACTGGATCAGCGTCGGAGCCATGACATTCCAGCCCTCGGAGCTGGTAAAGGTCGCCTTCATCTGGATCGGAGCCGCCACCTTGGACGAACTTTTCCAAAAGAAAAACCTTTGGATTTTCATGGGCTTTTCGGCATTCTGCTTCGGTTGCCTGGGCCTCATGGGGGACTTCGGCACGGCAATCATATTCTTCGTAACCTTTTTAATCATATCCTTCCTGCGAAGCGGCGACTTCTCAAAACTTTTCCTGATGGTGGGAGCCGCGGCTGCGGGAGGCTTCATCATATTGCAATTTAAACCTTATGTGGCGGCGCGGTTTCAGACCTGGGGTCATGTTTGGGACGCGGCGGTGGTAGACGCAGCGGGCTACCAGCAAAGCAGGACGCTCTCGGCTGCGGCAAGCGGCGGGCTGACAGGCTGCGGTGCGGGAAAGGGCTGGCTGGACACCCTGCCGGCTGCCGACACGGACATGGTTTTCGGAATTTTGATCGAGGAATGGGGCTTGATTATCGCGGTACTGGCGGTGCTTTCCATCGTGACCCTTGCAATTTTCGCGGTGCGCTCCATTATGGCGGGGCGCTCTACCTATTACACCATTGCGGCTTGCGGTGCCATGAGTATGTTCATTTTCCAGACAATGCTCAACATCTTCGGCTGTACAGATATTTTGCCCTTTACGGGAGTAACCTTTCCTTTCGTTTCAAACGGCGGCACCAGCATGATCGTTTCCTGGGCGCTTTTGGCTTTCCTAAAGTCGGCAGACACAAGGGAAAATGCCAGCCTTGCGGTGAAAGGGGGTAAGGGTCGATGAAAAAACTGGAAAAAAGAGCCCTCCTTTGTTTGGCACTGGTTGCGGCACTGGTGGCGGGACTGATCTTTTTCGTGGCGAAGCTGGAAATAAACGGCTCAAACTGGGCGACCTTTTACGCAAACACCCACATTTATACTAACGGAAAACTCAGTGTCGGGACGGTTTATGACCGAAACGGAAAGCGGCTGCTGAAAAACACTTCAAACGGCACGAAATATAACTCCGATGCGCTGATTCGCAGGGCGAACCTCCATGCCACCGGAGATCCCGGCGGAAACATAGCCACCGGAGCAAATGTGGCCTTTAGAAGCAAAATGGTGGGCTATAGCTTTCTGACCGGCACCAACGGCTTGATAAAATCCGGCGGCTCCAAGGTCTATCTCACCGTGGACTCGAAGGTTTCACGAAGCGCCTACGAAGCTCTTTCCGGCAGAAACGGTCTGGTGGGGGTCTACAATTACAAGACCGGCGAGATTATCTGCATGGTAAGCACCCCAACCTACGACCCGGGGGAAAAGGGCGAAAACACCCTTTCAGACCCGCTGCCCGGTACATACATGAACAAACTGATTTCCGCTACAATTACACCGGGTTCTATCTTTAAGCTGGTGACAACGGCGGCGGCAATCGAGAATATCAAAGGCCTTGACTCTTGGAGCTATCAATGTACCGGAAGCCTCACCATAGGCTCGGACAAAATCACCTGTCCGAAAGTCCACGGCACCATGGATATTTACGGCGCCCTTGCAAATTCCTGCAACTGCGCCTATGCAACCCTGGCCATGGAACTGGGCGGCGATGTTTTGGCTGAGTATGCGGACGCGTTGGGGCTTACGAAGGCCTACGACATAGACGGAATCAAGTCGGCTGCGGGAACTTTCAATTTCGATTCTGCCCAGGTCAATATCGGCTGGGCGGGAATCGGACAGTTCGAGGATCAGGTGAACCCCCTTTCCATGATGGTCTATCTTGGAGCAATCGCAAATGACGGAAAAGCGGCGCTGCCGACCTTGCTCCTGGACGAATCGCTGATCTCAAAGGGAGCAAAACTCATAGGAAAGGAAGCAGGCAGCGCTTCCGCGGGAAGTGTCCGGCTCATCAAATCGGAGACCGCAAAGGAGCTTTCCGACATGATGCGAAACAATGTAAAAATCACCTACGGCGACGGAAACTATCCGAACCTGTCCCTCCACGCAAAATCCGGCACCGCCGAAGTGGGAAGCGGCAAGGCTCCTCACAGCTGGTTCTGCGGCTTCGCCGGGGACTACGCCTTTATCGTCTGTGTGGAAAACGGCGGCTACGGCTCCTCGGTGGCAGGCCCCATTGCAAACAAGGTGCTGCAATACATGAAAAACGAGGGCTACAATCTATAGCTCTCGCAGAGTTTTTGCAGTTTTTGCAGGTGGTCATGCTTTTTCGGATTCCAACTTGACATTATAGCACTTAATAGATATAATGTAGTTATAATATTACTATGTCATATTCCGCAGAAGGTTTTTAAAAATTTCTGCTCTATAAATTTGGGAGGTGTAGTTTATGAATATTCGACCATCAGCGGCAATACGCCAAAATTATAATGAGATTGCAGATATGTGCAGAGAAACGGAGGAGCCTGTTTTCCTCACAAAGAACGGTGAGGGGGATTTAGTTGTCATGGATATTGAAACCTATAACCGCAGAGAAAAATTGCTGAAGCTCCGGGAGGAACTGCTTGCTGTAGAAGAGGACAGAATGAGGGGAAGCAAAGGTTGTACGCTTGATGAGCTGGACGCTTACCTCGATGAAATCATCGCGGGGGTGTAACCCATGGGAGAGAATGAGAAATACAAGGTTATCATTTCCGACCGAGCAAAGGGAATGCTTGGAACACATATCCGCTTCATTTCGCAGGTAAACAAACAGGCGGCGATGGAAAAAAAGAGAGATATTATGGCGGCAATGCGGTCGCTTTCGGAAATGCCGCAGCGTTTTCCGTTTTTTGATGCGCCATATATCCCACCAAATAAGTATCACAAGATGTTTATTGAAAAGTGGTATCTTGTCCTTTACCAAATTCAAGACGATACAGTATATGTGGAATATATTCTCGATTGCCGCAGAGAGTATAATATATGTGGAAGCAAGGGCTATACCGTCAGCGACAGCGCTCAAATGCCATATGCTGCAGGCAAATAGACACAGCTGAAAGGTGAAATAATGAAAACCGAGGGCTACAGTCTGTAGCCTGCAAAAAAAATACTTGACTTGAACCTAGGTGTATATGTTATACTAACAGCAATAATAACTTTTAAAAAGTTGCCGCAAGAAAAGATTTGCGTAATTACGAAAAAATCCCTTGGAGGACTTGACAATGATGAGAGAAATGCGCGACAATTTTATGGCGTGGCGTGGCGTGGCGTGGCGTGGCGTGGCGTGGCGTGGCGTGGCGTGGCG
>CAVJCN010000025.1:7975-11288 GCA_963647945.1 Absicoccus sp.
ACGAACAATGCAACCATTAAAAATCTCGGCATCGAAAATGCCAATGTGGTTTCGAGCGCAAATGATGTTGCGGCACTTGCCGGCAATGCTCAAGGCGGATACATCAAGCAGTGTTATGTGACTGGCGTGGTGAAAGGATATGCGGCAGTGTCCGGTATTTTGGGCTCCACCCATTCTTCAGAGTATCCAACGGAGATTGAAAACTGTTATGCACGTGTTGCATTGAGCCAGACAGGAGGCAGATACGATACTGCAGGCATTTCTGGGTGGAATGGCGGGACAAGTGTTTTGATCAAAAACAGCTATAGTGCCTGCACTGGCGAGAAGCGCCCAATTGCCGGTTGGACTGATAGTACAGCAGTTTCTAATGAGCGATTCGTCAGCACTTACTTTGATGCAACGCTCTCACCTGACTTTAGTACTGAAAGCGGAAGAAAAGATTTGGGTAAAACCTCTAAAGACCTTAAAACGCAGAGCACTTATACCGGCTGGGATTTTAAAAATACCTGGGAAATAAATGCGAACAAAAATGGTGGATATCCATATCTTAGAGGTTTCAATCCGGGACTTGGCGGAGCACCGGGCTCTGTTAGCGTAACCGTAAAAGACAGCAGCAATAATGCGGTTAAAGATGCTACTGTTGTTATAAAAGAAAAAGATAGCACTGATAATGAAGTAACCCTGTCCCATGAAGGTGATGGAGTTTACTCAGGTGTAGTTACCACAACAGGGGCAACCTACGATGTCTATGTAAATAACATGAAAAAAGGAACAGTGGCCCAGGATGGAAGCAATGCAGCAACTACTACAGTAAACCCAAATACAGACGGCTCCGATTCCGGTGGTGACGACCAAGATGGCAACATAGAATCCGCCCACACCGCCCACTGCATTTGTGGTGATAGTAGCAACGTTAGCGGTCATAGCCACAATGAAAACACCGAATGGACAGAGTGGACGAGTAACAATAGCCTCCCAGACTCTGGGGGCAACTACTATCTGAAAGAAAATGTGACACTGAACGCCACATGGACGGTCAGCAATGACATCAACCTCTGCCTCAACGGAAAGACCATCACCAGCAAGTATAGCGCGGAAATTATCGTCGTCGAAAATGGCGCAAGTCTCACCATCACCGACTGTCAGACCACGGCGGGCAGTATCACCCATGCGGCGGGCAACTATGACGGCCGCGGGATCTATAACAAAGGCACGCTGACCCTCTGGAACGGCAATATTACCAACAACAAAACAAGCTCCAGTTTCAGCGGCGGCGGCGTGATGAACTCCGGCACGTTCAATATGCACGGCGGCAGCATCACCGGCAACAGTGCCAGCGCGAATGGTGGCGGCGTGTATAACAATAGCAACTGCATGTTCACCATGACCGGCGGCAGCATTACCGGAAACAGCGCCAACACCGCCAACTCAAGCTACTCCGGCGGCGGCGTGTACAACGATAACAACGGTACGTTCACCGTGTCCGGCGCACCGAACATCAGCGGCAACAAGAAGGGAACGCTCCAAAGCGGCACGACCAACAACGTCTATCTGACCAGCAACACGACCATCACGGTCAAGAGCGGCGAATCTTTGACCACGGGTGCCAACATCGGCATCACCGGCACACTCGGCAATACCGTCGTCACCGGCACAACCAGCACCACCGGCTTCTTCAGCGACCAGAGCACCTATTGGCTGACACCAAACGACAGCAACGGGCTAAAACTGACGAACACTGTTAACATCACCGGTGTGACGCTGAAAAACAGCGCGAACGGCGGTGCCATGACCAGCAGCACCAAAGTCTATGACGGCAAAGAGGTATCGTACAGTGAAGGGACAACAAATGCGCCGAGTACGGCAGGTGTGACGCTGACATATACATGGCAACAGAAAGCAGCGGACAGCGATACATATACCAATATATCCGGAGCGCCCGAGAACGCGGGCAGCTATCGCCTCCATGTCGAGGCCAAGCGCGGCGACTCGCTTCTCGGCACGGAAAATTACGACTTCACCATCAGCAAAAAGGAGCTGACGGTCAATGTCGTGGTCGCAAACAAGACCTATGACGGAACGAACACAGCGACCATCAGCGGCACCCCGACGCTGGAGGGCATTGTGGGAAGCGAAGAGGTAACACTGATGAACGGCACCCCGACCTTCGGTAGCGTGAACGTGGGAACGAATATCAACATTAACTTCACCAACTTCTCCATTACCGGCGACGCAGCGAAGAACTATACCCTGACCCAGCCATCAGGCATTAAGGCAAATATCACGGCATATAACGCGACCGGCGATGAGTACATCACGACCACCGGCGAGTGGAGCAATCAGGACTTCGTGGTAACAGCGAATAGTGGATGGCAGCTGTCCCTTACGGATACGGCGGGCGGTGAATGGGTTGATAGCTTGACCGAAACTGCTGAATCAGACAATGGCGAGCTGGCCTTCTATGTGAAGAACACGACTACCGGAATCATCTCCGAGGTCATTACAAAGAGCTATAGAATCGACAAGACCGCCCCGGTCATCAGTGGCGCGGACAACGGTAAGACCTATTGTGCCGCCGTAACCCTGACCATCACGGACGGAAATCTCGACACCGTGAAACTGAATGACGCGGGCGTGACGCTGACAGACGGTAAGCTAACGATTGAGCCGAAAGAGGGTAATCAGACCGTGGTTGCCACTGACAAGGCGGGCAACAGCACGAGCATCACCGTGACTGTCAACGACGGACACACTTGGGACACCGGAACAGTAACCACTGCACCTACCACATCATCAGAAGGCGTTAAGACATACACCTGCACAGTATGCAGCGCCGCCAAGACCGAGGCAATTGCAAAGATAAGCCGTCCGAGCGGTGGTTCAACCGGAACGGACAATGTTGTGAACAAGTCCGAGGACAAAACCACCGGCACAGCGGCAACCACCACTGCGACAGTAAAACCATCCGCAGCCACGACAACAGCTGACGGCAAAAAAACTGCAACAACATCAGTAGATGACACTACGGCAGGTAAGATTATTGACAAGGCAGTTACTAATAAGTCGACTGAAGTTGTGGTGAACACCTCAACTAAAAAAGCTTTAACCGAAGCTGCAGCGGGATCTGTGACGGAAATCGCTCTCCCGGAAAAGACCGTTCAGGAGCTTTCCGAAAAAACCGAAGCCAGCGTAACCATCAAATCCGACGCGGCAGAAGTCACCCTAAATAAAGCGGCAGTTGACGGCCTCGCTGCCCAAGCCGGAGACGACGGCTATGTAAGACTTATTGTTGAGATAGTTAAACAGGAACCAA
>CAVJCN010000026.1:0-5796 GCA_963647945.1 Absicoccus sp.
GCCGATATTTTGCAAAAGTAACTTGCTGCACTACTTCGACAGCAATTCGACCAGCCGGGCGATTTCCTCATCCGTCATGCCGCAAGCTGTCAGGTAGGATTTTGCGCCTTTCTCATAGTCTGCGGATTTCAGCTTGTCTGTATCGGCGGTATCGGCTGTACCCTCGATCCCTGCAAGGTATTCCATGAAGGAGTCGAAATACAGCGAAAGCACCGCTTCGTAGCGTTCCGGTGTTCCCTGCTCGGTGATTCCGTAGTAATTGTCATAGGTTTTCATATAGTCAGCCCGCATCTCATCGTAATCTGCCCCCATAAGCGCCTCGATCAGCAGGCACACAAAGCCTGTGCGGTCTTTCCCTTCCATGCAGTGAATGTAGGCAGGGCCACCGTATTTTAGCAGGTGCCGCATTCCTACCGCAACGCTCTCTTTGTACTCCTGCGAATCGTAGTTTGCCCCCATGGCAAGCAGCACATCCCGCCCCTCTTCATAAAGGGATTTCGTATATTCGGAAGAAAAGTCCTCTGAATCGATATATTCTTCCATTTCCGCTTCCGAATCCGCAAGGTCGATGATACAGGTGATTCCCGCCTGCTTTATCAAAGAATCCGCAACAGCGGCTCTGTTCCTGCTGTTATCCACCGGAGATGCGCCTCTATAAAGGAAGTTTTCCTTTAGGCTACCCCCGGACATTGCCCGAAAGTTCGCAAAGGCTTCGTCGCTCTCATAGTCCTTTCTGTCCATGGAATAGCTCTGCCCCAGCGCCTCGTGGGTTGCCTTGTATTTTCCTGCGGTGGTCAGGGTAATCTCCACCGTGTCGCCATCCTCAAGGCCTGCCGGAGTCCAAAAATCACGATTATTGGCAGCTATCAAAACATATTCGTTCTTCGGATATGCCACGATAACCGGATTCCCTGTTTTTACATAGTATCCGTTGTAATAGGGAACATCCGTGAGGCTGTAGCCGTTGCTGAACTCCACATAAAAGCTGTCCCCCAAGGCAAAGCCCGCCTCGCTGAAATCTTCTTCTGTCAGACTAAGCACCGCCGAGTCAAACTTCGGATCCTTGGAAATTGTGGCAGTAAGGGTTTCCACATCCCTATCCGAGCTGTCAGAACCCGCGATTCCGCAGGATGTCATCCCCATAATGAGCGCCAAAATCAGCAGCGCTGCGATTGCTCTAAGTTTATTTTTGCGAAACATATTTTTTCCTCCGTCTTATAGATGATATAACTCCATTCTATCAGCAGTCACACCTCGGCGCAAGAAAAAGCAATAAAAAAGCGGCAAAAACGCAAGAAAAAAACGGCAAACAAATGTCTTGTCTGCCGTCAAGTCGTCCGTTATGAAATTAAGCCTCTGTCGCAACAACTTCTTTTCCGTCATAATAGTTGCAGTTCGGGCAAACTCTATGCGGAAGCTTCGGTTCGTGGCACTGCGGGCAAATTGCAAGTCCCGGTGCTGTCTTCTTCATATTCGGTGATCTTCTCTTATCTCTTCTTGCTTTAGAAGTTTTTCGTTTAGGTACTGCCATATCGTAACACCTCCCTCGTGAGTATTCTCTTTATCTCAATCTTAATAATCGTCAACTATTAGAGTATATACTGAAATTACATCGTTTGTCAATAACTAATTTCGATATATGCCGCAAAAATTTGACTATTTGTACTATTTGAGTCCTCTTACGATATTGTAGGTATCTCTTGCGATCATCAGCTCTTCGTTGGTCGGTACAAGGAGAATCTTTACTCTGGAATCGTCCATGGAAATGATGGTTTCCTTGCCTCTTACCTTGTTCTTTACCAGGTCGAGCTTGATTCCAAGGTTGCCCATCTCAGCACAGATGATTTCTCTCATGGTTACATCGTTTTCGCCGACTCCCGCGGTGAATACGATTGCGTCTACGCCGTTCATCTCTGCGATATATGCGCCGATGTAGAATTTAACCTTGTGAGCGAAAACTTTCAGCGCAAGAGCCGCTCTTTCGTTGCCCTCTGCAACGGCTTCCTCGATATCACGGAAGTCGCTGGATACGCCGGAAATTCCCAGTACGCCGGACTTCTTGTTAAGGATTTCGTTTGCCTTACCCTGCGGAAGATTTTCTTTTTCTCTGATGTAGGTAACGATTGCCGGGTCGATGTCGCCGCATCTTGTACCCATTACCAGGCCTTCAAGCGGAGTGAAGCCCATGGAAGTGTCGATACATTTGCCTCTCTTGATTGCGGATACGGACGCGCCGTTTCCGAGGTGGCAAGTGATGATCTTCATGTCGTCAAGGTTTACATTGAGCATCTGGGAAGCTCTCTCTGCAACATATTTGTGGGAGGTTCCGTGGAAGCCGTATCTTCTGATTCCGTATTTTGTATAGTATTCATACGGAAGCGCGTAGATGTATGATTCAGGCGGCATTGTCTGGTGGAAAGCTGTGTCGAAAACGCCAACCATCGGAGTATCCGGCATGAGTTCCTGACAAGCTGCGATACCAAGAAGATTCGGCGGATTGTGAAGAGGAGCAAGCTCCACACATTCCTGCAATGCCTTGATAACTTCTTCTGTGATCAAAACCGATGAAGCATATTTTTCTCCTGCGTGAACAACTCTGTGTCCTACGGCGCCAAGCTCTGCCATGGACTTGATTACGCCGTGTTCCGGATCCTGAATGGCAGCCAGAACCTGTGCGATTGCGTCCTTGTGGTCTTTCATCGGAACTTCGGTCTTTACCTTGTCCTGTCCGATTTTTTCGTGACCGATAACCGAGCCATCCATGCCGATTCTTTCAACTAAGCCTTTGCAAAGCAGGTTTTCGTTTGTCATATCAAGAACCTGATATTTCAATGAAGAGCTGCCGCAGTTAATTACTAAAACTTTCATTTTCGTCCTCCGTATATTAAAATTTTTACAAAATGATTAACAAATCAAGCAATTTATTATACACCTTAAAAGGGTCTATTTCAATGAAATTTTGGTAAAATAAAGTTTTAACAATCCGTGGGCAATCCGCTGCCCGTTTGTATTCGCATTTTATTTTTACAAAGATGTTATTTTTGCCTCTTTCTGGCTTGCTAACTCTCTCCATTCGCGCACAAGCAGAACAATAGACAGGAGTCCTACCAGCAGACTGGAAAGTGCTCCGGCGTAAAGCACTCCGTCAATGCCAAACAGTTTTCCCAAAACCAACATTGCCGAGACCTGAACGACGATCTGCCTGAACAGAACCAGCGCCGCTGCAGGGATAGGTTTGCCAATGGATTGCAGAAAAGAGCTGCCCACCATCTGAAAGCTGTCAAGGAAAATGAGCATCATGAAAACCCGCAGGCACTTAACCGAAAATTCATTGTAAAGTGGATCTGCCGAACCAAATATGCGAACGATGCTCATAGGCGCAAGCTGGAACCATATTGTGGCAATCCCCATGAGGGTCGCAGAGAAAAGAATCAGCAGCTTCAAGATGTGCCGAACCCGACTGTAAAGATTGCGTCCGTAGTTATAGCTGATAATGGGCTGCGCCCCTGAGCATAGACCTGTGATAGCGTTTTGCAGCATGGTAAATACCTTCATGATGACACCCAGTGCCGTCAGTGGGATCTCCGCACCGTACTTGCTCAGCGCCCCATATTTGACAAGAAGATTGTTTTGGAAATAGAGGACAACCACGATCGCAAGCTGTGTCACAAAGCTGGAAAGACCGAACCTTACCGTTTTCGGCACGAACCGAATGCAGCCGGTGAATGATGTTTTCGTCAGCTGTATCGTTCCTCTTTTGCGAAAGAGATATACGATGCAGACTACCGCACTGGCTGCCTGACCCAATACCGTTGCAATCGCTGCGCCCTTTACACCCCAATGGAAGCCGTAAATAGTCAGCGGATCGCCGATCATATTGACCGTAAAACCTGCCAGCATACTGAACATAGCGGTTTTCGGTCCGCCGTTTCCGCGAACGATGCTCATAGCACCACATGGGAAAATGTTGAATATCGTTCCTGCAACGATAATATACCCGTAGTCCAACGCATATGGCATAATGTCCTCTGTCGCTCCAAACAGGCGGCAAAGCGGCTGCAAGAAAGCCGTCAGCAAAATGCTCAGCGTGATGCCGGATACCACCAAAGCGACAATACCCGCGGCAAGACCTTTCTCCGCTTCTTCCCGCTTGCCCTCACCGAGCTTTAAGTTCATATAGCTGGCTGTGCCGTCACCGATCAGCAGCCCGATGGCGATAGCTAACTGTGTCAGCGGGAAAATCACATTAGTCGCGCCGTTTCCAAGATAGCCGACACCATTTCCAATAAAGATTTGATCCACCATATTATACATCGCGTTCAGAACCAGTGAAATTACGCTGGGGACAGAGAACATCATCAGCAGTTTCCCTACGCTTTCGTATTCGTATTTTTTCTCAAGTGTTTCCATATGTACCTCCTCGATATTATAACTAATTAGAAATCTAACTTTATAGCCGAATTGAAAACCTTTTGCGTAAAGCTAAAGGTTCTCAATCATCTTCTTTGTAATTTCCAGCCAACGCTCACAGTCTTGCTCCGATATATTCCGCAGCAGTCTTTCTTCCAAATCCTGCACATCACGCAGAACCCTTTCCCTGTTTTGTTGCGCTTTTTCGCTGGGAACGATTTTTTTCAGTCGTCCGTCATAAGATACGGGAACACGACTGATCAGTCCATCTTGTTCCATCTTTTTTACAAGGGCGCTGGCAGATGGTGGGCGCAAGCCAAATTCGTCCTCCAAATCTTTTTGAAACAGCTCGCTATCCTCGTGCGCAAGGATAAAATGCAACGCCTTTCCCTCGGTTCCGCTGTATTGTCCTCGAAAGGACAGTGCATCAATTTCTCGCCGCAAGCGGTTTGAGAGAATGCCGATATATCTGGAAGCGTGTTCGTCTTTGACCATTGTTATTCTCCAAACTAATTAGTTTTCTATGTTTTATTATAGCAAACCAAATTTAAATGTCAAGCATGAAATAAATGATCAGTCTTTGCAAGTATGAAATGAGTTATCAATCCTTGCGGGCGGCTTCTCTTTGCCTGCAAATTTCCGCCCAGCTCGGAAGGGCCGACAGTTTTTCCGCAAAGTCATGCATCGCAGCAGGAATATCTATTTTTTGCGGGCATACCGCGCTGCAGGCGCCGCATCCGATACATGCCTCCGGTCTTTTCTCTTCCGGAACCGCATCCATACGCATACCCACACCGATGTCTGCCGAAAAGCGAAGCTGGTTATATTCGGAGAGTAGCTTCGGGATATCAAGCTGCCTCGGGCAGCCGTCACAGCAGTATCTGCAAGCCGTACAAGGAACGGAGTCCTTCATCCCCTCTGCGATGTCCAAAACGAGTTTCCGCTCATCGGGATTCAAAGGTTTGTCCTCTTCAAAGGTCTTTACATTATCCTGCATTTGCTCCATATCCGACATGCCGCTGAGAATAACGGTAACTCCCGGAATGCCCTGAAGGAATCGGAATCCCCATGCTGGGATGCTCTCCCCTTGCCTTTTTGCTTTCAGTTTTTCCTCTTCGGCTTCGGAAAGTTTCGCCAGCTGTCCGCCCCGAACCGGCTCCATGACCCAGATCGGAAGATTATGTTCATTCAAGATGCGGCATTTTTCCTCCGCCTGCTGCAAGCTCCAATCGAGGTAATTAAGCTGAATCTGGCAAAAATCCATCTTATCGCCGCAGTAGTCCAAAATTTCTTTAAGATTGTCCGGGCTGCCGTGGGTGGAAAATCCGAGATATTTGATCCGCCCCGCTTCCTTTTCTTTCAGAAAATAATCAAGTACCCCAAGCT
>CAVJCN010000026.1:5806-11275 GCA_963647945.1 Absicoccus sp.
ATTTTTTCAGCTGTTCCTCTAAAATCGTCTTCGGGTCGTTGTTTTTCATATGCATATGCCCCGGATACTTCGTTGCCAGATAAAAGCTCCCTCGCGGGTAGCGATTCAGCGACTTTCCGATGATAGATTCGGACTGTCCGTTCATGTAGGGATAGGCCGTATCATAATAATTGATGCCATGCTCCATTGCATAGTCAATCATCTTGTCAACCAGCGCCTCATCAACGCCGCAGGGGTTCCCCTCCGCGTCTTTGCACTGCGGAAGTCGCATGGTTCCAAAGCCCAGCTCAGAAAGTTTAATTCCCTTAAATTCCTTGTAAATCATTTGGTTAGCCTCCGTATCTGATATTTTCCGCTATTTAAAACAATATTTTCCTTTGCCATGTCCCCTTACAGGCCTGATAATATCATTATCCAATAAAAGTTTTACGATTTCATAAGCTCTCGTCCCTTTCAGACCGGTGATGTTCTCCACTTCTTTACGGCTAAACATTTCACTCGTTGCGCATTCATCATATAAAATCATAACATGAGCGATCGTCTTATGAAAAATCTCACCATCAATATTCTCCAATTTCCTTTGAATATTCGCTTTTACATCGTAAATATTCGCTTTTATCGGGGCAATATTCGCTTTTATGTCGTATATGTCATAAATATTCGCTTTTTCGCTTACTCTGAAACCCCCGCTTACATGCATTGATCGGTTATGCAGCTCATTTTTTTCATTGAGAAGAAGATTTCTGAGAAAAAGTTCAAGGTATTCCGTCGTTTCGTGAATATTTTTCTTTAGATCGTTGTAGTTTGCTCTTACAAGCGCATTTCTGAAATACCACGCATTTTCCGCGAAAATGTCGTTCGTCACATCGAATCCCAGAGTTCTGAGATATTTTATAAAAAATACGGCTGTGGTTCTTGTGTTTCCCTCTCCGAAGATATGGATCTGCCATAATCTCGAAACAAAAATGGCAAGATGGCGGATTATGTTATCCATATTAAGCCCCTTGTAGCTGAATTTTTTTTCTTCGGCAAAATCATATTCTAAGGTAGCGCGAAGCTCCGAGGCGCTCCCGTATAATACGGTTGCTCCGTCAAGAACCCACTCGCTTTTTGTAATATTATAGTTTCGTAAAGTTCCCGCGTGTTTGTATATTCCGGTGAAAAGTTTCCTATGAATGGAAATATATTCGTTGGGCGTAAAGGAAAATGCTTTTTCGGATAATAATTGGGCTATGCGCAGAGAAACCTTGTCTGCTTCTTCGGTTCTGTCCTGTGCACTTTTTTCCGGATTTTGCTCGTAGTAGGTATTCAGCATATCCTGCGCATCCTCGATGGATATTTTTCCTTCTATATTTTTAATGGCGGTGTCAATCAGGTATTTCGATGGTTTTAACCCGTCAACGGATTGCAGCCCTATGGCCGTGTGCCAGGCATAGCCTTTTTCTTTTATGCTCGGCTCCGATTGCTTCATATACTCCTTAAATGGATCTCGTTGCATCTTTTCTGCCACTCCTCCTTTTATATCCTCCGCATACCATAAAATACCATTATCTACCGTCGAAAAGGCGTTTTCACATAATCCGAGTTCGCATAAAGGTCACGATCCAAGGCAAGGTTATATAAATCGCTTGCCAGGATGTCCTTTTCCAGGGTCTTTGCTATTTCCGGAAAAAGCCCGGCTTCCTTGTTTATGTTGGTTATGATCGGAAGTTTGCAGCCTTCGGATTTTTTGACCTCTTTGAGATATTTTGCGCCGATTTCATCAAGGGCAAGCACCCTTATATAATTTTGCGCCGTTTTTACGGTTTCACGGCTGGCTCCCAGCAGGGTCATTATCAGGAGCCTTGCGATTCGGGTTCTGGTATAACGCTTGGATTTCAGATCGCCAATCAGCTCGTCCATGTTTTTCCAATAGCGCACATTTGCTTTCATTTTATTTCCCAAGCCCTCTTCAGCCCCGAAAATTGAGTTCAGCTCCCGGCTCGTGCTAAGGATGATTTTTTCTACTATAAGCGGAAAAAGCTCATCTGGCGTACCGATTTTACTCTTGTATTTTGTCAGCATTTCCCCGGTGATAGGTGGAACAAGTCCGGAAATGTCCTCGCCGCCGGTGAGCATCGCGCGTATCCCAGTGGCCGATGCAATATCCTCCTTTGGGGCAAGTTCATGGTAGCCGCTTCCCTTTCGCTTAATTGTCAAGGGTTTCGCCCGCTTTATAAAGCGTAAATATTCCAGGGCAAGAAGATTATTCGGAGAGTCGAAAACCCGTGAAGTTTCCTCTCCCAAAAGCCTTGAAACAGCTTCCATTTGCGCTTTCGGATAGGATTCCCCGTTCTTTACCGCAGCCCGCACCGCCTGATCTATTTCCCCGCGATATTTATATGTTTCCCGGGAAATATTAAGCAGCTCATCAATATTTCCCGACTCGCTGCCAAAGGAAATATAGTCGCAGCCCAGGTTTTCGAGGATTTCCACGCCGCCCTTTGCGAAATATCCCGCGTTGTTCGCGGCAAAAAGCACCGGAAGCTCCACCACGAGATTGACCCCGTTTTTTACAGCTATCTCGGCTCTTGTCCACTTGTCCAGAAGCGCAGGTTCGCCCCTCTGGGTGAAATTTCCGCTTATAACCGCCACGGAAACCTCCGCCCCTGAGATTTCCATGCTCTTTTCGAGATGATATTTGTGACCGTTATGGAACGGATTGTATTCTGCGATTATTCCCAGGCTTTTCATGCTGTTCATGCTGTTTCTCTATCCTTCCGTGATTTGCGGATAAAATCTCTTTCTTTGCTACTATTATAGCACAGCCCACGAAAGAATAACAGCAATAATTCCCGCCAGCAATCCGTGGGTCAATTTGATTTTGAGAATGGTTCCGCTGCCGATTCCGCTTCCCGAAGTCATTGATACGGACTGACCGATTACCGAAAGCCCGCCGAAGGAAACCACGAAAGCTATCAGTGCGGTTTTAAGCCTAAGATTGATGTCACAAAGGCTGATCATATTTGCGCCTACGGTCATTTCAAAAATGCCTTTGAGAAAGGATGCTGCGGTTTCGTTTTTTATTGCGGAAAGCACTCCCGTCGCCTCAATTAGGTCTATGGCTATCATGAACAGAATAAGATAAGCCAAAATTACCGCCATGGAGCGAAATCCCGATAATATCGCCGCGGTGAAGCTCTCCGCCGTTGCAGGAGCTGCCTCTTCGGAAAGTCCGTGACGGTTTCTCACCGGCTTCGGCGCGGATTTTTCAGTGCGGTTTTTAGTCGGCTTCGGTGCGGAGTTTTCGCGGCGGTTTGTCACTGCCTCGGAAAAATCCCTAACACCGTAGCCTTTTCTTTTTTCCCTTTTCGGTGTTCTTTTCGGTGTTCGGTAAAACAGCCCGTTTAGAGCCGCTCCCCCGTAATGGGCTGCCGCCACCACTCCCGCCGCTTTGTAGCTTCCCAGAAAGGCTCCGATTGTACCGATTAGGAAGGCAGGACCGGTTATAAGGCTGTAGCTGAGAACTTCCTCTGCTTCCTCGCGGCTCAGTCTTCCGCAGCTTACAAGATCTGAAACTGCCTTTGCCCCCACCGGATATCCCGACAAAAACGCAAGTACAAGGGGATATATCCTCTTTGGCAGCATTTCGGGATTTCCCGTCCGTTTTATAAAATCCGCAAAGATGAAAAAGGGCAGCAAAATCGGCACGATGGAGTTTGCCCAAATGATTATCGCAGTTTTGCTGCCGGACTCGGTTATGTCCGGAAATATCACCATTGCTCCGGCAAAAAACACGGCTGTCGCAAGTATGAAATTGGTACCTGATTTATTCTTACCCATGTAACCAATCTATGCGAAAGCCGTGAAATTATCACCATATTCGGACCGTTTAGAACAGACCGCCAAAAAGACCGCCGTTTCCGTTGTTGTCGTTGTTGCAGAAGATTAAGTAAATTACAACGATAAGAATAATCAACCAGATTCCGCTGCCGCTGTTGTTGTCGCAGCAAGGATTGCAATTGCGAGGCGGGCAGGTTGGCGGGCAGCAGGGCTCAGGGGCCGGACAGGTTGGCGGACAGCATTTTTGCCTGCACTTTTCCCTACAATCCTTTTCGCAACATTCCAGACATTCCTTGGTGTCGTTACGGTTCTTTCGTTCCCATTGTTCACCCATAAAAAAACCTCCATACTATTTTTTATCATAATATGCGAGGTTTCTTAAAATTGCTAATTTCTAAATGTGCCAAAGGCATCGCCGGTAAGGGACTCGTCGGTTTCTCCAAATCTTTCGTTTTCCTCTTCCTCCCCCATGGCAAGCATATCTCCCAGCGAAACGATGTATTCATCCAAAGGATAGTCCGCGCACTCCGAAAAATCGTATTCGTACTTGTTTGCATTGCCCTGTATTCCCTCGATGCGGGAAGCCGCAATGGCATCTCTCAAAGGCAGCTTTGTTTCTTCCATGGTTCCTAGATCGGTGCAGTACGCCTCGCTTTCAATGGAATACCAACGCCTGAACCTTTCCAGCTCCTCGGCAAGCTTTGTCTTGAGGTTGTCATCATCTTTGCAATTTCTGCACATTCCCACGAATGCCCGTCTGACATTTTCAAAAATCGTAAAGACTTCCGTCTGGCTTCCCGGCAGAAAACCGGATATTTCTTCAAAATAGTTGTCGCAAAGCTGCGCCAGCGTGTCCTTGTCCACCCCGTCAAAAAGCTCCGCCACATCGGCAAAGTCCAGTTCTTCATCACATTCCAGGAAATCCGCCAGGTTCTCAAAATATTCAAATTCTTCCGGGCTTTCGATGTCCAGAAGCGCGTATAATTCTCTTTTGTCCAATTTTTTCTCCTTTGTTACAAATCAAGATTTTTAAACTTCATAAGCAAGTCGGATTTTTCCGTTTCAAGGATTTTCTGTATCATGTTTACGAAATTTTCCGAAAGGTCGCTGGCGTAATACACATTTTCCCTGTCATTTTCCTCTGCCAAGATGTCCTCTTTTTCCAGTATCTCTTTGATCCTTGCGATAATCTCGTAGGAGGGATTGACGATCCGAAGCCCGGGATAGAGCCGCATGATGTTTTCCCTTATGATCGGATAGTGGGTGCAGCCCAGAACCAGTGTGTCCAGCTCATTTTCCCCGATAAAATCGTCGAGATAGTATTTTATGGTAAGGTCCATGATCTCGTTGTCGATGATGCCCTCCTCGATGAGGGGTACAAAGGCAGGCGCCGCCTTGCTGAAAACATGAAGCCCTGGATTCGGATTTTGCTTTAGGATTTCCCGCTCGTAATCTCCGCTGGCAATGGTGACTTTCGTTGCAATTACTCCGATTCGGTTATTTTCGTTACAGGTTCTTGCAATTTTCCCCGCCGCCGGATTGATGATTCCCACAATGGGAATGTCCGGAAAGCGCTTCTGCAAGTCGCAAAGGCAGGTAGAGGTAATCGTATTGCAGGCAATTACCATCATCTTCACATCTTTTGTA
>CAVJCN010000027.1:0-10922 GCA_963647945.1 Absicoccus sp.
TAGCAATATTCGTAATTGTTTGTGCCCTTAATCGACTGCTTTGAAATTGTCCAGCTCGGCATACCGTCAATCTGCATTTTAACGATGCTTGCCATTTTCTCGGCGGTCATGTTAGTGGCAAGGTTGTCCTTTACCGCGTCAAGAAGCGCCGTATATTTTGTCAGGATCGTGGTGCTGGAGCTGCATTTTTTGATTATCGCCTCGAGCACCTGCTGTTGGTTTTCGTTCCGCTTGAAATCTCCCTCCGAGAAAGCGTGTCTTTCCCTGCAAAATGCCAGGGCAAGTTTTCCGTCCACCTGGTTTATTCCCTGTACGAAATGATGTCCGTTCAGTTCCGGCATCCCCTTCATCCCCGATGTATAAAAGTCCCGGTCAGATTCGATTTCGATGCCGCCGATGGCATCCACCAGTTTTACAATCGTACTGTAATTCACCCGTAAATAGTAATTGATGTCGATTCCCAGCTGATTCTCGATTGCTCCGATGCTTTCCTGTATTCCGTAAAGGCTGGAATGAGTGAGCTTGTCCTTTGCACCTTTGGTAGGCAGCTCGACATAGTAATCCCGCGGTATCGAGGTAAGAAGCACCTCATGGGTCACAGGATTTACCGTTGCGATCATGTTTACATCGGTTCTGTTCGGAATATCGATGGAACCCTCCATGTCGGAGCCGCTGATATATATATTGAATGCTTCTTTGGTCACATCCACCGATGAGGTTCTGTCCTCGGTTTCGATGGGTATGGAAATCGTGTACAAAATCTTTGTTTTTTCTTCAATATTCAAGGCTTCAATTTCGGCATCCGTACTGCTTTTCATGCCGGAATAAGAGGCCGCGCTGACAAATGCCCCGTTGTATTCTCCCGCCAGGAGCTTGCTTATGGCATCCTTGGGAGCGTCAACATAGGCATATTCCACCGAAACCTGTTCCTGCAGCTTGCTCTTTGCCTCCGAATAAACAAGATCGTGGGACATATATGTAACTATTGTCTGCCCTGCCAGGGCGCTTATGTCCTCTGTGCTTTGGCTTTCGGTCTGCGCCGCATTGTCTGAAATTTCTGTCGTTTCAGCCGTTGCCGGCGCTTCCTCCTTTCGGACAATTACATAATAGTCCTCCGTAGTTTCCTTTTGCTGGGTAATATTTCCCAGGAAATCTATTGTACCCACAAGGTAATATGTTCCCACGCCGAATGCTCCGATCAAGAGCACCGATGCTACGGCGGCCACATTTCTGCGGGATCTTATGCCATTTTTGCTCATCATTACCGGCACAATAAAAATGCTCACAAACACAAGGAGAGCGATCCCTCCGCAAAGGTATTTTGTAGGCAGCACATTAAGCTTGCAAAGCAGCGCCACAAATGCACAGGCAAGTAGCGAATATATAATGGCAAGGGTTCTGAAAAAGGCCAGGCCCCTGGCTTTTTTCGATGCCTTTTTCTCAGCTTCAAGCTGTGCCATGATTTCTTGTTGTCGTTCTTTTCTCATAAATCCCTCTGTCTGATTTTTAGGCTGTTCCTTAGCATTATATCTCTTTTCGCGCGGCTTGGCAATAGGCTATATCATCTGCAAAGCATCCGGCAAATCAATCAAAGGGAAACACAAGTTAAACAGTTAAATAAAGGTAATCAACTCACTCGGTTCTTTTCTTGGAGGAGCTTTGAGCTCGCCGTCAAGAGGATAGCCCATAGGAATTACGGCACCGATTTTTTGGTTTTCCGGGATTCCCAGGACTTTTTTGATCTCTTCCTCGTCGAAATATCCCTGGATTACGGTTCCGATGCCTTTTTCATAGGCCGCAAGGCAGAAGGTCTGGGCTGCGATCCCCGCGTCGAACATTTGCCATCTGTCGCCCTTTTGAGTGGAAAAGCTCCCGTCCTTTTCGTATCCGGAAATGCCCTCCACATAGGTGAGAATTGCAATTGCCGATGCCCCCGCAAGGGTTTTGATGTTAAAGGTAAATCCGTATGTGCATTTGTCGCCGGCAATCTCCGCGATTTTTTTCTTATCGTCAACGATAAAATATCTGACAATCTGAGTGTTTTTCCAGGACGGCGCAAATCTTGCGGCTTCAACGATTTCCTCGATTATCTCTCTCGGAATCTTTTCATCCTTGAATTTTCTGACGCTTCTTCTTTCTTTTATGCCCTTAATCAAGTCCATTTTAGTCCTCCGTTCCGCGGCGCAGTGCCTAGAGCAGCGTCGCAAGATATTTCAGTGTTCTGACCAGCTGGCAGGTGTAGCTCATCTCATTATCGTACCATGCCACCACCCGCACCTCAAAGATATGTGTGCCGCATTGCTGCGCCAATGTCTGGGTAGCATCGAAAAGGGAGCCGTATTCCATTCCGATTATGTCGGAGCTGACAAGTTCTTCTTCGGTATATCCAAAGGAAGCGTTTGCCGCCGCCTTCATTGCAGCGTTAATTCCCGCTGCGGATACCGTATCCGTCATGTCTTTAAGGGTGGCATCCAATATCGTTATGGAACCCGTAGGAACCGGTACCCGCTGTGCCGAGCCGATGAGTTTTCCGGCAAGTTCCGGAATTACCAGGCCGATTGCTTTTGCCGCGCCGGTGGAATTGGGAACGATATTGAGAGCGCCTGCTCTTGCCCTGCGCAAATCCCCTTTCTTATGGGGCCCGTCCAGTATCATCTGGTCGCCGGTGTAGGCGTGAATCGTGGTCATAAAGCCCGTGCGGACTTCCCTGTAATCGTTCAGCGCCTTTGCCATAGGGGCAAGGCAGTTGGTGGTGCAGGAAGCCCCGGAAACAATCAAATCGTCTTTTGTCAGGGTTTCGTGGTTTACACCGTAAACTATGGTAGGAAGGTCGTTTCCCGCCGGAGCCGAGATCAAAACCTTCTTCGCTCCTGCGTCAATATGCGCCCGGGACTTTGCCTTTGATGTATAAAATCCGGTACATTCCAGCACAACATCAATGTCAAGGTCTTTCCATGGCAATTTGCTTGCTTCTGCTTCCTTAAAAATCGGTACCTGTTTTCCGTCAACGCTGATGGATTTCTCGTCATAATCTACTTCGTGCCCTCTGAAAGCGCCCTGTGAGCTGTCATATTTTAAAAGGTGCGCCAGCATCCGCGGCTCTGTCAAGTCGTTAATTGCCACGACTTCAAGCTCTGCATCGTCAAATATGCGCCGAAATGCCAGCCGTCCAATGCGGCCGAAACCGTTAATCGCCACTCTGATCATCTGTATTCCCCCTCTCGCCGGTGTCTTTTCACCATCTTATCATTATTTCACTTATTTTTCAACCAAATGGAAAGCAAATCCTCCGATTTCTTCCTTCATGTAGACGGACAGGAGTCTTTCGTTCTTGTATTTTGCCGTTTCCATATCAAAGGCAACGCCTTTTTTCTCCAGGTAGTACATAGCTCTTTCGCAGTCCGATGTTCCGATGGCTATGTGCCCGTGGGTGCCCGGAAAACGCTTTCCGCACACTTCGATTTCCTCGGAAGCAAAGGTGGAAGCGCTGCGCTTGTCTGTAGCAAATCCGAAAAGCTCCGCAAGTCTTTCCGCCTGTCTGTCCTCTTCATCCCGTGATTCATTGTTTATGCCTATGTGAACCACTCTGAAATCAAGCATTTTCATAACCGCTTCCTTGACCAGCTTTGTGATTCCTTCGTAATCATCATTCTCGATCAAATCTTTTTTTACCATCCAGGAGCCGCCGCAGGCAACAACCTTTTTGAATGCCAAATAGTCCTTTAAGTTGTCCTTGTTAACTCCTCCCGTAGGCATAAAGTGAAGGTTCACATATGGCCCCGCCAAGGCTTTGAGCATCTTCACTCCCCCGGACTGCTCCGCCGGGAAAAACTTGATCGTATCAAGTCCCGCCGCCAGCGCCATCTCGATGGCATTGGTATCCATACAGCCCGGAACGATCGGGATGTTTCGGGAAACACAATAATTTACCACCTCAGGGTTGTACCCCGGTGTAACGATAAACTGCGCTCCGGCATTTATCGCCGCGTCAACCTGAGCAGGTGTGAGCACCGTTCCGGCACCTAACAGCATATCGGGACATTCCCTTGCGATATTTTTAATCGATTCTTCCGCCGCCGAGGTTCTGAATGTAATTTCCGCACAGTCGATGCCGCCCTTTTGAAGAGCCTTCGCCACAGAAACCGCCTTGTCTGCATCCTCAAGAACCACAACGGGAACAATTCCTATCTTATATATTTTTTTCAGTAATTCATTCATCCTTTTCACCTTTTTCCCGTCTATCTCTGCACTCTTCCGGAACCGTCACCCTCCATCAGTTTTTTTACATCGTCAGTAGAAACTCTGTTGAAATCTCCGAGGATGCTGTGCTTTAGGCAAGAAGCCGCAACCGCAAATTCAAGGGCTTCCCTGTCCGTTTCGTAATTTGCAAGGCCGTAGATAAGTCCGCCGCCGAAGCTGTCACCGCCGCCTACTCTGTCTACGATATTATTGATATCATAATGTTTGCTCAGAATAAACTCCTTGCGGTTGTTAAGGCAGGCAGACCAACCGTTTGCATCGGCGCTCTTGCTTTCCCGCAAAGTAATTGCGATTTTCTTTACATTGGGATATGTTTCCAGCACCTTGTTGCTCAGAGCTTCGTATTTATTGCTGTCCAGTTTTCCCGATTCAACATCCACATCCGCGGTAATTCCCAGGGATTTTTGTACATCTTCTTCATTTGCGATCAGTACATCTGCCCTTTCGGCAATCAGCTTCATGACCTCCTGAGCGCTTTTCCCGTACTTCCAGAGGTTTTTACGATAGTTCAAGTCGCAGGACACGGTGATCCCGCGTTTTTTAGCTTCCTTAACGCTTTCAAGAGAAAGCTGCATCAAACTCTCGGAAATCGCCGGAGTGATTCCCGTGATGTGGAACCATTCAACCCCCTCAAATGCGGTTTCCCAGTCTATTGTTCCCGGCCCTGCCAGAGCGATACTGCTGTCCGCCCGGTCGTAAATCACCTTGCTGGGAAGCTGGTTTGCCCCTGCCTCCAGGAAGTAAATTCCCATTCTGCCCGGCCCTCTCAAGATCCGGCTCGTGTCCACCCCGAAGCGTCTTAACTCTCCCAGGCAAGCCTCACCCAATGTGTTTTCCGGTAGTACCGTCAAAAATGCCGCGTCCATGCCGTAATTTGCCAGGGATACCGCAACATTTGCCTCGCCGCCGCCGAAAGTCGCCTCCAGCGCCGGGGATTGCATAAGCCGCTCTTTTCCCGGAGCCTTAAGTCTTAACATTATTTCACCAAAAGTAAGTACCTTCATTTTTTCCCTCCCGATAAATTATTTATCTGCAAATATATATTTTTCCAAAGTTTTCTTTACGGCACCCTTTTCTCTTGACATTTCTTTGAAATAGCCCGTAATTCTTTCGTCAAGTCCGATTGCGCAAAGGTCAACGCCAAAAATTCTGGAATTTGACAAAACAGGCCTGAGCTTCTCTTCGCAGCCCTCAACATTTCCAAGGCTCATACCCGTAAAGTATTTTTTCAGATCTGCATATAGCGGATCCGGGCTCGGTTCAAAGGAGTTGCCCCTATCATCCACTGCCATCAAATATCTCAGCCATCCTGCCAAAACCAGCGGAACTACGGTTAGATTCTGCACGCTCTTAGTCGGGTCGTTGCTGTAAGCCTTAATGGTTTCACCGAAGCGGATCGGCAGCTTTTGTGAAGTGTCCGTTGCGATTCTCTGAGGTGTATCCGGAAGAAACGGGTTTGGAATCCTTTCCTCAAGCACTTCCTTTAAAAATTTCTCGGGCTCGATTATTCCCGGATTGACAACAACCGGCATCCCCTCGGAATATCCAAGTCTGTACACCGTTTCTTTCAAAAGCGGATCTTGCATCTCATCGGAAATCTTTGTGTAAGACAAAAGGCATCCAAACACCGCAAGGGCGGTGTGCAGCGGGTTCAGGCAGGTGCAAACCTTCATTTTTTCGGTCTTGTCCACGGTGCTCTTGTCGGAGAAATAAACACCGCTTTTCTCTAAAGCCGGTCTGCCTGCTGGAAAATTATCTTCCACCACCAAATATTCACATTCCTCTGCGTTTACAAAAGGCGCAATGTAGGTCTTTTTCTCGGTGATAATGGCGGGCATGTCCTCCAGACCGTCTTTTGTAAGCAGCTCCAGCACCCCCGAGTCCGGACGGGGTGTAATCTTGTCTATCATCGTCCATGGGAACGAAACCTTACTTTCGTCGCATATCCAATCTGTAAATCCGATTTCTGTCAGTCCCTTTTCCTGCCATTTTTGAGCAAAGGTCGTAACCGCCTCTCTCAGTTTATCACCGTTATGGGAAAAATTGTCCATGCTCACAAGGGCGATGGGCTTGCCCCCTGCCAAGTATCTGCTGTGGCACAGCGCCGCTATTTTGCCCATATAGCTTTCAGCCTTTTCCGGGCCTTCCTCAAAATCTCTTTCCACCGCCGCGAAATAATTTCCTGCTCCGTCTTTGAGATGATATCCCTTCTCCGTAATGGTAAAGCTCGCCATCTGCAAACTTTCGCTGCCGAAAATTTCACGGAGGCGCTTGCTGTCTTCCTTGTTATCGCGGCTCATGGTCAAGGCTTCGGCTATGCTTCCCACCACCTTTTTTTCGATACTTCCGTCTGCCTTCAGCATCACATATATCGACAAAAAATCGTGGGGGCGGTAAATCTTTTCGATAATTTCTTCGTCGAATCCCTCGGCTACGATTATCCCCGTATTATCTGCCTTTTTTTCCAGAAGGTTTTGGCTCAATACCGCCGGAAAGGCTCTAAAAATATTACCGCAGCCGAAATGTATCCACTTCGGATTTTCTGCGGTGTTTTTCCTCATTTCTGCTATATCAAAGGAAGGTAACTCAAAGCCGCGTTCTGTCCACCACGCGGCATTTCCTCCTGTTATAGACATTAAATCCAGCTTCATTTATTATCCCTATCCTCTCGTTATGGTTTTTTCGAGGCTTTCCCAAATGCCGTTAAGATAGGTTGCCCCCATAGCCCTGTCATAAAGCCCGTATCCCGGCATGGCGACTTCGCCCCATACGGCCCTGCCGTGGTCAGGTCTTATCGGCCCGTCGAAACCGTCTACATACAGTGCTTTCAGGATCTCAAACATATCAAGGGAACCATCCGATGAAAGATGGGCTGCCTCTTCAAAATTCTTTTCGCTGTTATATTTGATATTTCTTACATGGGCAAAGTGAATCCTGCCTTTCAGCCTGTGTATGATCTCTACTATATCGTTCTCAGGGTTGGAGCCCAGAGAGCCTGTGCATAAGGTCACTCCGTTGTGTGGGTTGTCCGTCATTTTGGTGAGTTTAACCAGATTGTCCCCGGATGTCATGATTCTTGCCAGCCCGAATACAGACCATGCGGGATCATCGGGATGTATTGCCATGTTAATGTCGTATTTGTCGCATACCGGCATAATCGCGTCTAAAAAGTATTTAAGGTTTGCAAAAAGCACATCCTGGTCAACCCCCTCGTACATATCAAAAAGCTCCCGAAGTTTCGCCATTCTTTCCGGTTCCCAGCCCGGCAAAACGAAGCCGTTGCTTTTGCTGTCCATTGAGCTTAACATTCTCATAGGATCAATACCGTCTATGACCTTTTGGTCGTATGCCAAAACGGTGGAGCCGTCCGGTCTTACCTTAGCCAGATCCGATCTTGTCCAGTCGAAAACAGGCATGAAATTGTAGCAAACCATATGTATATCGTTTCTGCCTAATTTTTCCAGAGTGCGGATATAGTTGTCTATGTATTTATCCCTGTCCTTGCTTCCCACTTTAATCGCATCGTGTATATTCACGCTTTCGATGCCGGCAACGGTTAAGCCTGCCGCCTCCACCCCGCGCTTCATCTCTGCGATCTCCGCTTCGTCCCATTCTTCCCCCGGGGTAGTGCCGTAAAGGGTTGTGATCACGCCCTTTACTCCGGGGATCTGACGAATTTTATCCAGGCTGATCGAATCGTATCCCTCTCCGAACCAGCGCAATGTCATCATCATAAAAGTTTATCTCCTTTCAAAAGGGCGCAGAGCACCCTTATGCTTTCAAATTTCTATTCTTGCGGTACCAAATGTCTGCCAAGCCTCTTTTCCACAGCACTCTGGAAATATGTTAAGAATGTGCTGAAGATCAAGTAAACAAGCGCCGCTTCGCAATAAAGCAGCATCGGTTCCATTTCGATAGCGGAAATTTGCTTTGCCGTTGCAAAAATTTCCTGAACTGTCAAAATAGATACCAGTGAAGTGTCCTTGAGCAAACTGATAAAGGAGTTTCCCAATGCCGGAACCGCAGTTAACGCAGCCTGGGGCAATATAACATGTATAAAGGTTTGGAATTTTGTCAGTCCCAAAGCCGCCGGGGCTTCGTGCTGCCCCTTCGGGATGCCTGTCAACGCGCCTCGGATAACCTCGGAGTTATATGCACCCTGGCTGATAACCAAACCCAAAACCGCCGAAGTAAACGGTCTGAAAACAATGCCGATTGACGGCAATCCGTAAAAAATTATAAACAGCTGAACCAGCAGAGGCGTACCTCTGATGACCCAGACATAACCTGCACAAATCCATGATAAAAGTTTAAAATTTGACATACGACCCAAAGCGACGAGGACTGCCACAACAAGACCGATTGCAAAGGAAATCAGCATCATCGGTATCGAGTAAATAAGTCCCGCCTTAAACATTGGCCAAAATGAATGTAAAAATAATTCTAAGTTCTCGCTCATATCTATTCCTCCGAAGTAAATTCGGGATGAATGTCCATGCGGGCCAAGGCCCGCATGGTTTCATCTACTTTCAACTATTGGTACAAAGATACATTATTTGCAAAATCTTCGCCGAAGTACTTAGCACATAATTCTTTTGCAGTGCCTTCTGCGATGATGTCCTTTACAGCCTGGTCTATCGCTTCGCAAAGAGCGACATTGCCTTTTTTGATAATAGGAGCAGACTGAATTTCATACTGGTTTTCCGGTACATAATATGCCGCAATCTTCAAATTTGCATCCGGATTCTTCTTGATGTATTCGTTGATTGCATAAGCATCGTTGACCTGACAATCCGCACGGTTGTCTTTGATCATCATCATAGCTTCTTCGAGGGAAGCCTCTACAAGGTTAGCGCCGTATGTTCTGGCAATTTTGCCGGAGCTGGAGCTGAGGGAGTTTGCGGAAGTCTTTCCTTCGATGTCCTCGAAACTCTGAATTGAATCATCGTCAGCACGGCAAACCAGTGCGATAACCTGTTCGCCGTAAGGGCTTGCTACTTCGTACTTCTCTTTTCTTTCCGGGGTAGGGCCTGCGCCGCAGATAACAACATCATATCTTTCCGCTTCAAGACCTGCTAAAACGCCGTCCCATGAATCTGCGATGTTAAAGTTAGCTTCAACCCCCAGCTTGTCCGCGATGGCCTTTGCCATTTCAACCTCAAAACCTACAAGGTCACCGTTCTCGTCATTGTAAACATACGGAACCCAGTTGCCTTCAGCACCTACCTGGAGCACTCCCGCATCAAGAACATTCTGAAGGGAGGCATCTTCATCAGCGTCCTGGCTGCTGCTGTCGCCGCAAGCCGCAAAGGTAAATACCAGCGTAAACACCATCAACAGAACTAACGCTTTCTTAGAAAACTTTTTCATCATTTTCTCCTTTCTTTGCTTCGTAAGCATAATAAACTTTTTTATTACTCAAGGAACCTTTCCAAAACCCGCATGTTTTTCACATCCGCGTGAAAAGGATCGCTAAAGTACCTTTCATCTGCGATTTCCTGCACCAGATAGCCGGTGAAACCGCGTTTATTCAAGACGGTAAGCTGTTCCTCCAAGGAGGTGTTCCCGTCACCCCAAACATTATGCAGATAAGGATCTCCGTCTAAAAAATGCATATGCACAACTTCGTTACCGAACATGTCAAACCAATCATCCAGCGACTCTCCGGCGGCTCCCGAAGCGATGGTGTCAACCATGATTTTCAGGTTCGGATGATTGACGGCATCGTACATCCTTTTTGCGCTTTGCAGATCATTTACAATATTTGTTTCATCGGATCTCATGGATTCCATTACGCAGCAAATATCATATTTTGAAGCCTTTTCGGCAAGGCGATGCAGATGATCCGCCGAGCGTTTCCACATTTCCTGAGGGTTCTCTCCTGCATATCCCCATCCGGAATTAACAACCACTCTATCCGCTCCCAGTTCTGCGGCAACCTCGATACCATTTGAAAAGTAACGATAGCTTTCTTCTAAAATTTCCGCGGTCTGAGAAGCGTATTGATACTGATAGGCGCAGCTTGGCGTAGTGACCGAAACCACTTGCAGCCCACGATCTTTCAGCTTTCGCATCAAACCTTTGCAGTCCTCGTGTCCCTCCGAATCAATCCAAAAGTGCGAAGCTCCGCACCACAATTCAATGTTTTTGAATCCGACTCTCTCCTGGCAATCCAGGAAGTAATCCAAAGAAAACCGTCGATAGTGTTGATTCATTGCAACCAATTGTTCCCTTTTCACTGTTGCCATGCGCTATTCCTCCATGCGGCGGCGAACCGCCTCTATATTCTTTGAAAAAGCCTCTTCAGGATTTTCCACATAACGCTCCCCCGGAATCGTCAGCGCCAGCGGGCCGTGATAGCCCATATCCCTAAGTTGGTTCAAATATTGCGTGCAAGGCAGGCATCCGTCATTCCAGGCGCGATATCCGTTGTAATTCCCGTCTGTAAACCTTACTAACCGTATGCGCTCTCCCAGTTGCAGGAACCATTGCGTGATTTTTTCGCCGCAAAGGCTTATTACCGCCGTGTCCAGATACGCGCCCAGGTTCTTTGAGCCCAGATTCGTTAACACAGCGTGAATTTCTTCCAGCGTTGTGAGCACCGGTGTGGATGCGTTTATAGGACTTTCTTCCCCAAAAACGCTGCCTAAAAGCAGCATGAC
>CAVJCN010000028.1:0-10809 GCA_963647945.1 Absicoccus sp.
GCAGTCATCAAAGTTGGGCAGTCATCATTTCCCCGACAACCCGGGAAAGCATTCTCAGTCTTTATGTCGGTCGGGAAAGGCTATCTGTGATTGCTCACCAAAAGCGCAATGAATATGAGCCCGCAGCCGATTCCCATCTGTATCGTGATAACTTCGTGGTAAAAAAGCACGGAAAATGCCAGTCCGAATACGGATTCCAGACTGAGAATAAGCGCCGCGTGGGACTCCGAAGTGTATCTCTGGGCAAAATTTTGCAGCCCGAATGCCACCGCGGTATTGAGAATGCCCAGGTATAGCATTCCCAGCGCCGATCTGGTGCTCACACCGCCATCCGGCAGTCCGGTGAACAGCACCGCAAGCCCTGAAAAGATTGCAGTTCCCAGCACCTGATAAAATGTCAAGGGAATAATTTCGTGATCCTGCGAAACTTTTCCGATCAAAACTATTTCCACCGAAAATGCGATAGAAAATCCCAGAGTAATAAAGTCCCCGATTTGAATCTCCTGGCTCCCCCTCAGGCTGAGAAGCGCCACCCCTGCCAGGGCAAGCACGGAAGCAATATAGTCAAAACGGGTAATCTTTTTCCGCAGAAGAAGCCGCGCGATAAATGGCGTGAAAAGCACATAAGTCGCCGCTAAGAAGGATTGCTTCGCCGTGGTGGTATATTGCAGGGCGAAAAGCTGGATGAAAAGGGCGACAAACTGAATAAAGCCCAGGGTAAATCCCCAGCGCATACAGGAAATCCCTGAAGTTTTTATCGTTTTGAAAAAAAGCAAACCTATGACAAGGGCCGCAATGCCGAAGCGGACGAATAAAATCCACTGGGGAGAGGCGGTTTCCAGGGCAACCTTGCCGGCAATAAAACCTCCACCCCAGATAACTGCAACGATGAGAAGAATGACATCAGCCTTTTGCGGCGTAATTTTCGGCGAAGTTTCCGAAGAAATTTGCGGCGTGATTTTCGGTGGGTTTTCTGAAGAAATTTGCAATGCGGTTTTAGGCATTGGTCGGTTTTCTTTCCCTTGAAGTTGTGTGTTTTCTTTCATATCCTGCCCTCCGATTCGTCCTATGCTTCGATTCATCCTGTGCTTCGATTTGAATATAGAATTGAATATATCACAAAAAGCGGGGGAAAGCAATACATATCCGGGTAATGTCATGCCGAGGCGGCCGTGTTGATATCCGCGAGGCGCTCATGTTGGGGCTATGAATCTGTGAGGCGCTCATGTTGGGGCTTGACATCGTTACATAAATAACCGATAATTGTGTAAGAAGGCAGTCGGCTTTGTTTTGCAATTTCTCCGGCTGCGCTGATAGGAGGTGCATTTATGAAATTTTACATTGCAGACGCTTTTACAGACGCACTTTTCGGCGGCAATCCTGCGGGTGTTGTGATTTTGCCGGAAGGAGCAGACTTTCCTGCCGAGGAAGTTATGGTAAAAACTGCGGCGGAGCTTCGCTATTCCGAAACCGCTTTTATCAAAAAAATAAACGAAAAAGAGTTCCAAATACGCTATTTCACACCGGCGGCAGAGGTTGACCTCTGCGGTCATGCAACAATTGCTTCATTTAAGATGCTGCTTTGCGGGGGATATATTGCAGACAACGCGACCTACATCAATCATACCCTTGCCGGCGACCTTAATATCGATGTGAAGGACGGTTTTGTCCTGATGGATATGGCAACACCTGTAAAAATTGCGGAAATCAGCGAAAAACCTGCCCTTGATGAGCTTTATCGGATCATGGGTATAAGCTATGACGAGCAACTTGCTAAGGGACTTGCCATGATTCCGCAGATGGTTTCCACGGGGCTCCCGGATATTATGATGCCGGTTATGGGCGAAGATGAGCTGGAAAAAATCGCTCCGGACTTCGGGGCGCTGACTGAGCTTTCAAAGCACTATGAAGTTGTCGGGGTTCACGCTTTCACCTGTGAGAGCAAGGATGGAATGATCCATGCACGGAACTTTGCGCCTCTTTATGATATCGATGAGGAAGCGGCAACAGGAACCTCAAACGGTGCCCTTACATACTACGGCTATCTCAACGGGTTCGTTAAAAACGGCGACAACCTCAAAATTATTCAGGGCGAAAAAATGCAACGCCCTTCTGCGATTCTCACAAGCCTTGAAGCAGAATGTTCTGCGGATGGTTGCGAAGAAAAAAGCGCTGCCGAAAGGCCTTGCTATATCAAGGTCGGCGGCAACGCCGTGATGCTCGCCGAGGGCGAAATCAATCTGTGATGATTTCCGATCGACCCGCCCGATTTTGCGAAAAATTTAGAGTTTATGATTGTTCCATTATGGTTTCTATGGCTTTCAGCGGGCGATTCCGCTGCAAAGTCTGCTTGCCGAGGCGTTCTCTGATGTCTGCCTCGGCGTTTTTTATTTCACCGTAAAATTCTCTTGCGGACATCCGGGCCGCCCCGTCCCCCAGGGCCGCCATCTGAACGGGTCTATCCGATGTAATTACGGTGATTTGACGCTTCCTGCCAAGCTCGAATACGGCTTTTTCAATAAATCTGTCCGCTGTCTGGGCCTCCCTGGTATAGATTACCTGAAGCTCTCCGGAGTTGTCATTGAACTTCGTGTAGGAGGTTTTTGTGCCGGGGTTGCCGGCAAGCCTGTATCCGTCAAATACCAAGGCGGCGTCTATATTCTTGTAGCCCATGTAATTCCCCAGTATGTCAATAAGCGCCTCTCTCGCCGAGTCAATATTGACCTTTGCAAGCTCCGACAGTTCCTCCCACGCAAATATCACATTGTAGCCGTCGATGATATAAAGGGGTTTTTCCTGAGTACCATCTTGCCGGCTTTCTTGTCGGGTCGCCTGCCGATTCCCTTGCAGATTTTCTTGCATAGCCGCCCCCGGTGTATTCTCGCCCTTTGCATCGTCCTTTGCGCTATATGAGCCCTTGGCGGCAGACCCCGCACCTGAGTCATCGGCGGATTTCACCGCCCCGTGAGAGAGGTTTTCTCTCCGCAGTGCCTCGTCCCGCTTGCTCTTTCCGTATGTTCTCAGGAAAATTGCCTCAAGCTCATCGTTTCCGGCGGAAATCCCTGATGCCTTTCGGGTGGCTGCCTGCGCGGCACTTCCTTGGGCGCAATTGTCCTGTTCCGTCTCCTCGGCGGTGGTATCGCCGTATACTACCCGCCGGGCCGCAGCTTCCGGCTCAAGGTGGGCTGCGGGCACCACCTCATCCCAATTTATGTACACTGCGGCTCCATGCTGACAAAATACGGAGCCTGTAGGATTTTCGAGGTCAGCATCGGGATCGTAGCCGATTTCTGCTATGATCTCCTCCTGATTTTCGCATGGCATATATCCGTCTAAGACTGCGGAGAAAATGCCCCTGCCCTTGGTATATGCCGCCACATCCTTTGCGTAGTCCCGAAGTGTTCGCACGGGGCCGGTGCCTGTGATAAGTCCTGCTTCCTGTAAGACCGCCTTTGCTCCAAGCCGGGAAAGGTCGGTGAGGGCGCGCCCTGCGGCTTCCTGCGGAAGCCGCAGGCGAAAAGCGTACCGTGGCTCCAGCAGCACGCTTTTCGCCATCCGAAGCCCCTGGCGGAGGGCCCTGTAAGTCGCCTGTCTGAAATCTCCGCCCTCCGTGTGCTTCGGATGGGCGCGCCCCGCGGCGATGGAAATCCGCATATCCGTGATTTCCGCGCCGATAAGAACGCCTCTGTGAGCCTTTTCTGAAAGGTGGGTCATTACCAGCCTCTGCCAGTTTTTCGCGAACTTGTCCTCGCTCACAAGGCTGCCGAAGACCAGGCCGCTGCCCGGAGGCAGCGGCTCCAGCAGGAGTTGTACCTCCGCATAGTGCCGCAGAGGCTCGTAATGACCGATTCCTATTACCGGCTCCGCTATGGTTTCCTTGTATATGATCCCGCCGCTTCCGAAAGAAACCTCCATTCCGAACCGCCTTGCAATTACCTGTTTCAGTATCTCCAGCTCCAGTTCTCCCATGACCTGAACACTGATGCTCTTTCGCTCCCCGTTCCAAAGCACTTTCAGGCTGGGTTCTTCCTCTGCAAGCTGTCTGAGTTTTGTAAGAGCCGTCACCGGATCCTGCCCTTCCGGAAGAATCACTTCGCAGGAAAGCGCCGGCGCAAGCACGGGCTCCGCCCGCTTGCCCTCGCAGCCCAGTCCCTGGCCTGCGTAGGAGCCGGCAGGTCCCAAAACCGCGCAGACCATGCCGCTGCCGGCGCTCTGCACCGATTGAAAGCTATCGCCGTTATACAGCCTGATCTGCTCTATCTTTTCATCCCCGTCTATGCTCATCTTGTTACGCAGGGTGCCGCCGGTGACCTTTAGATGGGTAAGCCGATTACCCTGCTTGTCACGACCGATTTTATATACCCTCGCGCCGAACTCGTCACTGTACTCTTTACCTACCGCGAATCTGTCAAGAGCCCGGATAAATTCCTCCACACCGGAAAGCTTCAGCGCCGAGCCGAAGAATACCGGAAACAACTCTCGCTTTTCAATCGCCGAAATTATGCTTTCCTCTCGGAAAGAGCCCTCTTCAAGATACTCTTCCATCAGCATTTCATTTGCTCCGGCGATTTCTTCCCCATTATATTCGTCAAAAACATACCGCAAGCCGCCGCAGTTGGCACGATTCTTGCGGTCGCCGCCCCCAGTGGCACTCCTGACTTCTCCATCTCCACCGCGGCCGCCCCTCAAACCCCCGAAGTCGGCAAAAACGCCGCCTTCAAGTTGCTTGGAAAGCTCCCTGAGCATTTCTTCCCTGCCTGCCCAGGCAAGATCCGTCTTATTCACAAACACAAAGGCGGGCACCTTATAATGCCGAAGCAGCTTCCAAAGGGTCATAGTATGGGCCTGCACCCCATCCGTTGCGCTCACCACAAGTATCCCATAGTCCATCACCTGAAGCGCTCTTTCCGTTTCACTGCTAAAATCGCTGTGCCCCGGGGTGTCCAGAAGCGTAAACTCTTTTTCCCCCATTGCAAACCGCGCTTCCTTCGAGAATACCGTGATACCCCGCTGACGCTCGATTTCGTCCGTGTCCAAAAACGCGTCCCTATGGTCTACCCGCCCTATCTTGCGTATCGCCCCCGTAAGGTACAAAATCCCCTCCGACAAGGTGGTTTTTCCCGCGTCCACATGAGCCAGTATTCCCATTGTGATGTATTTCGTCCGCATAAAAATTCCTTTCTCGTTTTTACATCAGCTTCGTACTTTCCAGCTTCTCCGCAATCATGTCATTCAGCCTGATAATCGGCTTCCTGAGGAATATCCCCAGCAGCATAAACGCCGCCGCGTAAATCCCCAGATCTCCCAGGGAAATCCAATAGGTATTACCGTAAAAGCCTCCTATGCACTCCCTCATGGCAGTCATGGCATAGGTAAACGGCATAAGCGCCGCCATGTTCTGGAAAAACTGCGGCGTCATTTCAATCGGGAAAGTTCCCCCGGAGCCTGCCACCTGAATTACCAGTAAAATTACCGCAATCGCCTTTCCCACATCGCCGAAAGAAATGGTCAGGGTGTACATAATTATCGTAAAGATAAGTCCCGTAGCCCATCCGGCTACTACGAACAGGAACGGATGCTCACACTGTATTTCCAGGAAAAACAAATCCCCCAGACACACAAGCCCGCTCTGTAACAAAGACATCACAAGGAAAAATACCATTCTTCCCAAATAAACCTGATAATCCCTGAGATCCTCCAGCTGCCACTTTCGCTCCTCGGTCAGATTCACCTTTAGCATCGCCACCAGCACGATTGCTCCCACCCAAAGGGAGAGAACCGTGTAAAAAGGCGCCATGCCCGAACCGTAGTTTTCCACCGGATAAATCACCGTCTTTTCAAGCTCCACCGGAGAGGAAACGAAATTGCTGATATCCGAAACATTGCTGCCGAGAAGATCTCTGACTTCTTCCACTTCACCGGAATTTACAGCCACTCTTAGCTTTTTGGCAGTTTTTTCCATTTCGCCGCCTACCTCTTCCATGGTTTCCGCCGCTTCTTCCATAGCCTCCGCTGTTTCCCGCAGACTCTCTCCGGCAGTTTTTCCGTCCTCTTCAAGATCTGCCGCAAGCACATCGAGCTTGTCGAACACCTCGCTGAAAGCGCTGTTTGTTTCTATCATCGAGGCGCTGAGTGCTTCAATCGCAGGCTCCACCTCTGTATTGTATTTTGCGATCACCACATCAATTTCACTGCGAAGCTCATCACATATAACTCTGACTTCCTTTGCGGTGGCTTCCGCCTGTATCACCGCGCTTTCCACCTTCGGAATCTCCGCCGAAACCTTTTCCGCCATTGAAATTAAGTCGTCCATGGAGGTCAGAACCTCCTGTACCTGTGTTCTAAGCTCCGTCTGGGACTCCGGCAAAACATCGTAAAGGTTCTGCACCTGCTCCCGAAGGGTTTTCATAGCCTCCGTCATGCTGTCCAGCTGGGTCTTAACCGTTTCCAGTTTGGAAACAATTTCCGCGGCGCTTAGATTATATGTCTTTACGATTTCATCGATCTTTGCGGTTAAGCTGTCATATTCCGCCCCGATTTCCGCCAGGGTTGCCGTGATCTGTCTTCCGAGGTTTTCCAGTTCATTTGCCGTATCCTTCACCTCTGTGGAGGCTTCTCCAAGAAGTTCTTGGCTCCTTCCGGCATTTGCCGCCGCATATCCTCCCAGCTCCGAAGCCGTGGCAGCAACATCGGCAAGGGATTCCGCAAGGGCAGCAAAGCTTTTCAGCGTCTTTGCATCCTCTGAGGTGTTCTTCCCTACCTGCTGGAAATTATTCAAAAATGCGTTCATGTATCTGTCCCCGTCACCCTCTTCCGTCAGGTTAGACAGGGTATTTGCAATTTCAAGGACAATTTCCGTAATGCTTTTGGCAAAAACCTCGTCTATCTGGTTCTTTACCCCGCTGGCACCCTTGTCCGTAATCTTAGGCGCAATGGCGTTTTCCTTTTCGTTTAGGTAATACACAAGGTCGGAGCGATGTACATCCGGAGTGAAAAAGCTCATCATATCCGAGCTGAAACTTTCCGGAATAACCAGCGCCGCATAGTAAGACCCGTCCTTTACCCCCTGCACCGCGTCCTCTTTGTCCGTGAACACCCAGTTCAGAGCCTCGTTTGCCCTCAGGGAAGAAAGCACCTTATCCCCGATATTTACGCTCACCGAAGTGAGTTTTCCGCTGTAACCTGCGTCCTCGTTTGCCACCGCAACCTTGAGATTCCCCGTATTTGAATAGGGATCCCAGCTTGCCGCGATATTAAACCAGGCATAAAGTGACGGTACTATTGTAAGCCCGATTATTACGATCCAAGCGATGGTGTTGTTTTTCACTTTGTTAAAATCGCCCTTGATAATTTTCCAAATGTTGAAGGCGCCTTTTCTATCTACCATATCCTACGCCCTCCCTTTCACGGAACTCAGCAGCTCATCTCTGCTCTTTGCGGCAAATCTCAGCTTTCTTTCCATATTATCGTGCAAAAATTCAATAATCGTAAGATAAAGCACCACCCCGACTATGGAGGAAATCCAAAGGATGAGGAAAATCATCTTCGAGTCCACGCTGAACATCAGCACAAGGAAAACCAGCGGAAGCAAAATAATCAGCAAAATCCCCGCAAACTTCATCTTATTGTAATTTTTCTCGAATCTGGCGGCTCTTTCCATCATCTTTGCCCGGAAAGTATCCTGCTCGCTTAGAATTTCAAGAAGCGTGGATAGCCGCACTCTCTCCCGCGTCATACCGTTCTCATCGCATATCATAAGTCCGGTTTCTTCCAGTTTTTTATCAAACATCCTGTTGAGATTCATCATCAGCGGTCTTATTCCCAGGCCTATAATCAGCGCAAGAGGCAGGAAAACAGCCAGACAAAGCAAATATTTTATATAGTAATGGTCGTACATTCCCACCATGGCTTCACGCATGGCATTGATTCCATATGTGAATGGCAGCAGCGGGTGCAGAATCCGGAAAAATGTCGGAGTCATCTCAATAGGATAGGTTCCGGCGCAGCTTGGGATCTGCAAAATAACCAGCAATACGCAAATCGCCTTGCCCGTGTGCTTAAAGGTAATGGCAAGGGCGTAGATGATATTTACATACACAAATGACGCTAAAAGGCCCGCCGCGAAAAATTCCGGCACATTTTCACACTGCACATCGAATATCACAAGATCCCCCGCGCAGATAATCACAGCCTGCACGAAGGCAAAGAGCATATAGGTCAGCCAGCGCCCAAAATATGCCTGGGTGGGGGTGAGCTTTGCAAGCCTCTCGTCCCGGTCAACCTCCATCTTCAAAATGGACACCAAAACGATGCCGCTGACCCACAGCGCCAAGTTCGTATAAAAGGGGGTCATGGCGGTTCCGTAGTTTTTCACCGGATAAAGGCTCACCGTATCTATGCTCACAGGTGAAGAAACGAATGCCGAAATTTTGTCCGAATCAACGGCGTTTCCGTATCCGATGTCCGAAAGGGCAGAATAAATGGAAGCACTCCTGATTGCGGCAAGGTCATCGCTGACCTTGTCAAGCTCGCTTTCCGTATTCTCCAAAAGTTCGTCCGTCTGCTTAAGGGCTGCGGATGAACGGTTAAGGGCAGTTTCCGTCTGGGTGAGCATAATTTGCATTTTCGCAAAGGCAGGATCCATGTCCTCAAGAAGCTGTGCCATTTTTAGTGCCAAGGGCTGTTCCGTGAGTTTTAGGGTAGTAATAGCGGATTTTGTCGCCTTTTCCGTGCTTACAAGTGCCTCCCTTGATTTTGTGATTTTTTCACTGTTTTCCTCTTCGGTTTTGTAGTGTTCCATCAGGGAAACCCTTGTTTCTGCAATCTTTTCCGCAGCTGCATCCGTCTTTTTTATCGCATTATCGTCTATTTGCGATATATCGGTCGTCATATTCCTTGCAGCCTCCTTGAGTGCCTTTGTTGCCGCCTCGGAAGCCACGGACACAAAGGTTTCGTTGATCTGCTGCTGAATAGTGCTTGCTCCGGTATCCGTTACCTTCGGCGCAATGGCATTTTTCTTTTCATTTACATAGTATTCTATTTTCGGTGCTTCGATATCCCCTGAAAGGATGCTGGCAAGGTCTTCGCTGAAATTCTCCGGGATCACGATTGCCGCGTAGTATTCCCCCGCCCGCACTCCTTCAATAGCTTCTTCTTCATCTGTAAACACCCATCCAAGAGCGTCGTTTTCTTTCAGATTCTCCATTATCGTTTCTCCGGCATTCAGGCTTCCTACCATGTCGTTTTCCGTTCCCTTATCGCAGTTTGACACCGCAATGTGAATCCCACCGGTATTTTCGTAGGGATCCATGTTGGCGGCAATGTTAAACCATGCGTAAAGCGCAGGAACAAAGCATACGCCGATGGACACTACCACCGCCACAAAGTTCGTCGCCAGCCTCTTTATATCTCGTCTAAAAATCCATAATATGTTTTTCATATAGAAATAACCCTCTCCGTCAAATTCTCACAGTCCTCTCTGTTATGTGAAATCAATATGACCGTCTTGTTCTTTATATTCTTCTGCCACAGCCTCTTCAAAATTCTTTGTTTAAGCCCCCGGTCAAGGCCTCTGAAAGGCTCGTCCAATATCATCAGGTTTGCCTTTGCAAGGAATGTTCTTCCCAGGGCAACCCTGTGTTTCATGCCCCCGGAAAGTTCCTCCGGCATGGCAAAAAGTGCCTCTTCGATTTCCAAATCCTTTGCCATTTGCCGAATCTCCCCCTCCAGATCATTTCCCGCATCTCTCAGCCTGCCAAGGGCCAGATTGTCGTAAACGGAAAGCCAAGGCAGGAGCCTGTCCTCCTGGAACAGAAAAGAAATTTTCACATTCTCCGTGCCCTGAAATAGCACCTTGCCGCTATCCGCTTCCGCAAGTCCTGCCGCTATTCTCGCAAGGGTGGTTTTCCCCCGTCCCGAGGCTCCGGAAACTCCCGTAACCGAACCGGGCTCAAAGGTTAGCGTAACATCCTCTAAAACCGATTTATTTTCAAAGTTCTTAGAAACATTGCAAAAGTTCACTTTCGGCGGCGGATCCTGTTTGCAAACCGTCCCGCGAGTCCGCACCCTTACCCTTGCATTCCTCTCCGTGTAAGCCGCAAGTCCCATGACCAGCCTTTCAAAAAGCAGACTCAAAACCACGATGGCGATGATATAGGCGAAGAGCTTATCCGTTTCCAGATAATATTTTGCGTTCATCATCTCATGCCCAAGGGAAAAGTCCGGAATCGAAAGAACCTCCGCCGCGATAACCGCTTTCCAGCTGATTCCGCACACCAGCCCCAGCGCCGCGTTTATATCCGGGCGAATAGCCGGAAGATATATAAGCTGCCTTTTCTGCCGCTCCGTCAGTCCGTAAATCTTTGCCAGCTCAAGATACTCCGCCGAAACCGAATCCAGTCCGCAAAGCACATTCGTATATACAATCGGAAAGCACATCATGAAGCATACGATTATGGCAACCCAATTTGAGGAGGCAAGAAGTATCACATAGATGATAATCGCCATGACGGGAACCGACTTGAAAAAGTTCACCGGCAGTTTCAAAAAATCCCTTACGGCATCCTGCTTATATGCTGCAAGAGCCGCCGTCATTCCCGCCCCAAAGGAAAGGAGCATTGCGATTATGCATCTTGCAATCGTCCATGCCGCGTCGGCATAGAAGCTCTTTTCCGTCGCAAGGCGGCAAAGAGCCTTTAGGGTTGCGAGGGGGCTTGGCAGCAAAAGCTCGCTATCCGTAAGCACCGCGCAAGTCTGCCAAATAACAAGCCAAGCAAGACAGACCATGAGCCATCTGCCTTGCTTGCTTTT
>CAVJCN010000029.1:0-10495 GCA_963647945.1 Absicoccus sp.
GTTACAAATAATCCTGCCAATATCGCCATGAACGATAATATGGTTTCGGTAAACACTGCTCTTTCCATCGACTTGATGGGGCAGGTGGTGGCGGATAACATCGACGGCAGGCAGTACAGCGGTGTGGGGGGACAGCTGGACTTTGTACGGGGAGCGCAGATGTCAAAGGGCGGACGCTCTTACATCGCCGTGACGGCGGCATTCAAAAACTCCGCAGGCAAACGAGGCAGCAGAATCGTATCCTCATTTAAACCCGGGACAGCGGTTACCACTCCGCGAAGCGAGGTTCAGTACATCGTGACGGAATACGGCTGCATCGACCTGAAAGCCCTGACAATGAAAGAAAGGGTGAAAGCGATGATATCCCTTGCCCACCCGGATTTCAGGCCTCAGCTTACGGAGGAGGCAAAAGAAATGGGACTTTTATAAAAAATATTTATAAACATAAACAGAAAGAGAGGACAACAAAATGGCAGTAGCAAAAGGCGAACCATTGGCACCTTATGTAAAGTTGCCTACATTCGATGAGTACAAAGAATGGTTTAAGGATTTCTTTGACATGAAAAGAGAGGACGGGATTCTGGAGGTTACCATGAAAACCGGCGAGCATCCCATGAATTGGTCGGGCATGGCACACAGAGCCATGAGCCAGCTCACCAGGGTGATTTCCCTTGACCACGAAAACGAGATCCTGATTTGGACACACAAGGGCCCGAACTGGATGCAGGATTCCGATCCTAACGGCTGGGAAAAATACGGCGAGGAGCGTTTTCAGCATCAGTATTTCGATGACACCAATTTGATCAAGAATATGATTTTCGATCTGGAAATTCCGACTATCGCGGCGATGCAGGGCCCGGGATTCCACTGGGACAGCGCAATCCTTTGCGACATCACGGTAATTTCGGATGATTGCAAATTCGACGATCCGCACCTGCATTACGGTCTTGTGCCGGGGGACGGCATGGGAATGCTTTTGCAGCACTTCCTGGGAACCAAGAGAGGTGCTTACTACATGTACACATCCAGGCAGTTCACCGCCCAGCAGGCGCTTGAAATGGGCTGGGTTTCCGAGGTGGTTCCTAAGGGCACGGTACTTGACAGAGCTTGGGAAATCGCGAGAATGATAAAATCCGTTCCTTATGAAACCCGCTGCATTACCGCGTACCTTGCAAAAAGACCTTTAGAAAGACTGTATGTGGATGATTTGAAGCTCCACACCGTCAACGAGCAGCTTGCCACCATGATCAAGGTTGCCCAGGGCGAACTGGGAGATTACAGCAAAGGGCAAAAGGACGAGGCTTATCACGGGCTTTACGCAAGATGGAAATACGCGGCGGAAACCACCGATATGCTAAGACCGCAAAACTTAGAAACATGGGATATCCATGAAAAAGCCGTTGAATGGGACAAGAAAAACCCGAAAGGCTATTGATAACAGAAGCTGATGAAGCAAAATAAATTATAAAAGAAAAGAGGAGAAAAACATGGGAAAATACGGAAAGAATGTAGCATTGGACTATCTTAGAGATAATTATAAGGATTGGGATTTTGAGGGGCGCAAGCCGGCACTGGTGCTTTGCCACCTTCAGAACAATCTCGTAGGCGCAAAGGGAAGCGCGATGCCGGGCTGGATTCCAAAGGCAAAAAAGGGAATTGATGCCTCCGGTATGGTAAATGCCTGCAAAGACCTTGCAGACGCTTTCCGGGCAAAGGGATATCCGGTAATCTTCATTCAGGCGGACGGAAATCCTGCAAAGGGCGTTATGCCGGACTTTGGAGAAACCTTTGAACAGATTAAGAAATCCCCAGTTAACGAAGAGATCACAAAGGAAGAATACGACTACATGTGGGGCGTAATCGATGAAATGGAATTTGACCGCAAGAGAGATTATTACGGAATTAACTGGTACATGGGAACATTTACCGAATCCGGACTTGACCTGATTTTAAGATCTCAAGGCGTTGATACCATCGTATGGGGCGGATTTGCTCTTAATTCGGTTATCTATACCAGCACCACCGCGGCAGTTGACAAGATGTACTCCTGTGTAATTCCGGTGGACGCGTCCTATGTTTGCGTACCGGGGCCGTATGACGAAGCCGAACAGGAAAGAGTAGACAGAGTTGTTGCGGAGGCAATCGTTCGCCACATGGCACCGACTCTGGCTCGCTGCACGGATGTGGAAACCGTAATGGAAAGATTTGAAAAACTTCCTAGCTTAAAATAATATAAGACAGGCAAAGGCGGGAACATCTCAGATGCCTCCGCCGGAGCCGATTAGGAGAAGAAAATGAAAGATATAAATAAGAATCTTCTAACAGAAAACCTTAAGGACAGGGCGCATTACAGCCTGCTTCCTGCGGTAAAGCCTATCGAGGATTTGTGCTACAAAAAGGAAATCGATGTTAACGGCTGGTTTGTAATCGGTCATTACGACATAGAGGGCGAACTCATCAACTTTATGCTCCATTTTCTCTATATGAATCCTCCGGGAGGCTTTCCAAACGGCGTTTCCGGCGGGGTGGATGTGAATGTATCCATGACCAACGAAACCACCGGAGAATATATGTACCACGATGCCTTTTATACCAACGACGAAATTACGGTGGAAGAACGGGAGGGAGGACTGTATTTCAAAACTCCTCACGCTCTCATGGAAGGAACTCTGGACAATTTCCATGTAGAGGGAGATTTTCCGGAGGGCAGCATTTGTGTGGATATGACCGCATACGGCGGAGTCATCTACAACGGTGGCATCGGAACATTCCCTACCATGTTCGGAGGAATGTTCAACCAGTATTCGGTTCCTAACCTGCGCTCAAATGGTAAAATCACCCTCAAAGGACACACTTACGAGATCAAAGACGGAAAATCGTGGCTGGACAGACAGTGGCAGAATCAGCCGCCGGGATACCTTGGCACAAGCTGGAAATGGGGCTGGATGGACATCAACCTCGACAACGGCGATGTGATTTCCATGTGGGACATGAGAGGGGTGGATTCCGGCGTTCACGGCGCTTGGGCGACGATTTTGCACCCGGACGGAAATCAAACCACAACTTGGATGAAAGACTGGCTGGAAGGTGCTTCGGACTTCTGGAAAAGCCCGGAAACCGGCAGAGTAAATCCTACAAAGTTTGAACTTGAAATTCCGGAATTTGATTGCATGCTGGAAGTTGTAACCAGTCCGAAGGAACAGGAAATTGTGGCCACCACCCCGCGCAGACACAAATATGAAGGTGCAAGCAAGGTAAGGGGCACATACAAAGGAGAGAAGGTCACCGGCTACTGCTACTCCGAGCTTGTGGGAGATTGGCTGTAAAAAATGGAAAATGAAAGCAGAAAAAAGAGCTTCGCAATCGGATATTATCAAATAGGAGCATGGTTCACGGTATGGGCAATCTTTACCTTTGTAAACGCGGCGGGGGTAAATGTCTACCGAAATGCCATATGCGATTACTATAATGTCAGCGCGGCGCCACTTCTTGACGGAGCCACCTACGGCGGGTGGATAGGCGGTTTGGTATTCCTGATCATGCCCATGTTTATACGAAGGTTCGGGGCAAAAAAAGTATTGCTTTTCTCGGAGCTTTGCGGAGGAGTCGTGTTTGCAATGGTTCCACTGTCGGGAAATGTTATCTGGCTGCAAATGGGAGTATTGCTTTGCGGAGTTTTTGCAGGAATTTACGGAATCAGCACACCGATGATCCTGGTCAGCAAATGGTTTCCTAAGAGGAAAGGAAGCGTTATGGGCATCGTTTCCGCAGGAGCCGTAGGCGCTTCGCTGATCATACTGCCGATTTTCAACCTGATCCTAAAGGCAACAAATGTAAAAATTGCCATGGCATCTGTGGGAGGATTCATGCTTTTGTACGGAATAGTAAATCTTTTCCTTATGAAAGAAACCCCTCAGGAAGCGGGAGTTTTTCCGGACAACAGAGTGCCGGAAACGGCAGCGTTTCCAGAGAAAGAAGAAGCACCGAAACTTTCACCGAGCGGAAATGCAAGAGGCGATATGACCTATGGGGATGCCTTGAAACAAAGGAGGCTTTGGCTCATCGCCGCAGGCTGGGGATTCATGCTTGTGGCACTGCTGGGACTTACCTTCATAGGAGTCAGCTATATGCTGGAACGGGGAGTTTCAAACGACAAGGCGGTTGCCGCTGTATCTGTGTGCGGACTTATACAGTTTTTTATCAGCCTGCTGTCGGGAATCCTGGATCAAAAATTCGGGCCGGTGAAAACTGCCGTGTTCTTTTTCCTGTTTCAGATTACCGGAATGTTGATGGTGAATTTTTATCACGGAGAGAGCAGCTTCGTGGTAATGCTGGGATTCTGGCTGGTTGTGGGAACATTCGGAACGGCAAACAATTTGGCTTCCTCACAGAACCTTTCCGTGTTCGGAGCCGCCAACTATCCGTTGACTTATAATTGTCAGTGCTTTGCAAACAGCGTAATAAAAATGCTGGGAACCTTCATCGCCGCCAGAAGTCTGGTGTGGCTGGGAGATTATTCTCTGGCATACAAAGCCTTTGCAATTGCTCTGATTTTGGGAATAACCTGTATCATTTTAGGAGGAGATAAACCTCAGAAAAAAACGAAAGGAGAGGAAAATGAGTAGACTGCATCTTGCGCCCTTTGAGTATTTTGAGCCTGCGTCGCTGAAAGAGGCGACCGAAACCTTGGCTCAATATGGAAGCGAAGCGCAAATTATGGCAGGAGGCATTGATTTGATTCCGAGAATCAGACAAGGATCGATCAACTGCAAGTATGTCATAAACATTCAGAATTTACCGGAATTGAAATATTTTAACTTCGATCCGGCAAAGGGTTTGGAATTTGGAGCGATGGTTACCCTTCACGAACTGGAAACCTCGGAAATTCTCAAAGAAAATTATCCGGAGCTTCAAAAAGCCATTCATCAAATTACTTCAACCCAAACAAAGTACATGGGAACCGCAGTGGGAAATATTGCCCTTGCAACTCCCGCAACCGATGTGGCACCGGCTATGATGGCTTACGACGCGGAGCTTCTGATTGCAGGCCCTGAAGGGGAAAGAAGACAGCTCGTATCGGATTTTTATATCGACTACCGCAAGTCCAGCCTGCAAAAAGGCGAAATTATCAGAGGCGTATTCATTCCGGCAGTGGAGCCGGGCACCGGAGCACGGTTTATAAACCGCAACCGTACCCACGGCGATATCGCAAAAATCAGCGTTACCTGCTTGCTTCAGATGGATGGAGATGTATGTAAAAAGGCAAGAATCGGTCTTGGCTCCGTAGCGGCGAAAGCCTTTCGTGACAAAGATGCGGAAGGAGCCATAGAAGGAAAGAAAGTTGACATGGATCTGCTCATCAAGGCTTCCGAGGTTATGCAAAACAATTTGCATCCAATCACAGATTTCCGTTCCACCGCAGATTACAGACTGGAAGTAACGAGAGTATTGGTAGAGCGCGCTCTTATCAGCGCGTGGGAAAAAGCAAGAGGGGAGGAAGCGTAATGGTTAACTTTGAAAGCAAGAGCCAAATCGTAGGTTTTACGGTTAACGGCGAAAAGAGAGAAGTGATTATCGAGGGGCCCCAGGTGACTTTGGCGGAGCTCATCAGAGATAAGCTTTATCTGACAGGCACAAAGGAAAGCTGCCGCTGCGCAGAATGCGGAGCCTGCACGGTGCTTTTGGACGGAGTTCCCACCCTTGCCTGCTCCACCTTGGCAGTTGCGGCGAGAAACAAAGAAATCCTGACGATAGAGGGACTTGCAAAGGGCGGCAAATTGCATCCGTTGCAGGAGGCTTTTATCGAATTTAACGGAATCCAGTGCGGATTTTGCAGTCCGGGAATGATTCTTATGGCAAAGGTTTTTCTGGAAGAAAATGACAACCCTACCGAGGAGGAAATTCGGGAAGCCATAGGCGGAAACATCTGCCGCTGCACCGGATATACAAAAATTGTGGAAGCGATAGCCGTTGCGGCACAGCGTAAACGGGAAGGAGGCGAATGGTGGTAATGGGAAAGGAATTTAAATATGTAGGACAAAGACTACCGTCAATTACGGCAAAGCCGAAATCGCAGGGTGCCGTTAAATACACTTCGGATGTAAAAATTCCGGACACCCTTTTCGGGAAATGCATTTTCAGCGACAGACCCCACGCCAATATCAAGAAGATAGATGTAAGCGAAGCGGAGAAACTTCCGGGAGTAAAGGCCATCGTGACCTACGAAAATTCTCCGAAAGAAATTTTCAATCCATCCATGCAGCGCTGGATCGGAAGACTCCCAATCGACCACGAGGATATGACGATCTTCTCCCACAAATCTCACTACATCGGGGATATGCTGGGGGCGGTTGCAGCTATTGACGAGGAAACAGCTATAAAGGCTGTGGAACTTATAAAAATCGAATATGAGGACTTGCCGGCAGCCCTGAACGCCTTTGACGCGCTGAAACCGGGTGCGGCGGCGGTTCACGAGGACTCGCCGGAAAACAAGAGTATCGAGTTCGGACATCTTGCAAATACCGGGGACTCGGAGGAAAAACTGGCAGAATCGGATCTCGTGGTGGAAATCCCTGAGTGGATTCACACATCAAGACAGCATCTGAATCAGCTGGAACCACTTACAGCAACTGCCTGGATGAAGGCTGACGGGGAATTGGACATCTGGACGGCGGCCCAAAGACCTCATGCCGCCCGTAAGGGTATCGCAACGATTTTCGGGATTCCGGATTCTTTGGTAAATATTCACTGTGAATATGCGGGAGGCTTCTTCGGCGAAGCAAACTGGAACATCATTCCTCCTGCCGTAGCCCTCACCCTAAAGACCTTGCAGCCTGTAAGGGTTGAATTTACAAAGGAAGAATTTACAAAGAATATTCCTTGCCGTGAGGTGCTTTACGAAAAGGGAAAAATCGGCTTTACCAAGGAAGGAATCATCACAAGCGGCAGCGAGGAAGTTATATTCGACAACGGCGGGTATCACAACCGTGCCGGACACATAGGAATCATCAACTTTGCAAACTTTTCGGGAACCTATCGGATGCCGTCCTTTGACGGACACTGCATAGGGGCATATTCCAACACCCCGGCAGCGGGAGGATCCAGAGGATACGGCGCGCCTCAGGGCTTGATTTTGCTTGAACTTTTGATGGATATGGCAGCGGAAAAGCTGGGCATCGACCGTATGGAGATCCGCAAGAAAAACATGAAAAATCAGCCGGGAGAGGTATGCGGCGGAATCTATGCAGCGGAGGTTTTCGGCCAGGAAGCCATTTTCGATATTGCCGCCAAGCGGATGGATTACGAAAAGAAAAAGAATCGCCCGAAGAGAGAGGGCAATATCGTCCATGGCATAGGAATGTCAACCTTCTTTGACTCCTCCGGCGGACAGCCCATGGAAAATATGGACAGACACTGCTTCTTCACTTTGGCAGAGGACGGCACCATCGAAGTTACCGTAAACCATGCCGACGGCGGAATGAACCTTCTGGGTGCTGCGGCCGCTATTATTGCCGAAACCTTCGGATGCAAAATGGAAGAAGTACATTTCGTCCACGGGCAGACCAAGGGAACCCTTTATGAATTTGGACTTGCGGCTAACTCCGGCACCTATGTTTTGGGCAACATGATGATAAAGGGCGCGAATATGCTCAAAGAGCAGCTCATCGAGGCGGTGGAATACGAATATGATATCGACGCGGAGAACCTTGAAGTCAGAGATTCTGCGGTTTGGAACAAAGAGGACGGCGAATGTGTAGGAACCCTGTCGGAGATTGCGACCCATATTCTTTATCACCACGACGAGCCGGGAAAATACTGCTCCGTCAAGGTTGACTATACGCCAATGGGAAATCCTAACGCGGTGGGCTGCTGCATGACGGATTGCTCCATCGACATCGAAACCGGCGACCTGAAAATCGACAAGCTGGTTTATGTCCACGATATCGGCAGAGCCATCAATCCGCTGGTGGTTGAGGGTCAGATTCAGGGCGGTCTTGCCATCGGCGTGGGCTACGCGCTGTTCGAGGACCAGGCTATGGACCCGAAGGACGGTCATCTTGTGGCGGATAACTACAACAAGTACAGAATGCCGTCGGCGCTGGATCTTCCTGATTTTGATGTAACGGTTTACGAAAATCCGTCCCATACGGGGCCTTACGGAGCGAAGGGTGTGGGAATGTCCGGCGTAATCGGCGTTCCGGCGGCCATTAACACGGCTATTTACGACGCTCTGGGATTTTATCTGACAGATATGCCTTTCACACCGGAAAGAATTTTGGAGGGCATCCACAAACATGGAATCAAATAATTTGATTTAATATTTTAATGAAAAGAGAGGAACAAAAAATGGTAGCAGGAAAATATGAATTAAAGGTTGCAGCTCCGGTAGGAGAAATCACTTCCATCATCGAACTTACGGAAGAAAACGGCGTATGGAAAGGCCATTCGGAAGACAGCGAGGGTCAGTCCGCAGAGCTTACGGCAATCAAGGTTGACGGCGACAATGTAAAGTTCAAAATGCAGTCAAAGACTCCATTTGGCATGACTACCATGAAGTCGGATCTGACGGTTACCGGAGATGTCATCGAAGGCACGATTTCCTTCTTGATGGGCAAGCTCAAGGCAAAGGGAACAAGAATTTAGGAGAGAAAAGAACATGGGAAATCAGACATATTTGCTGGTAATAAATCCCGGTTCCACTTCGACTAAAATCGCGGTATTTGAGGGCGAGACTCCGCTTTTTACGGAGTCTTTGTCCCATACCCAAGAGGAACTGGCACCCTTTGAACATGTGGCGGAGCAGTACGATTTCCGAAAGAAAATTGTAATGGACTGCCTGAAAAAACATGATTTTGCAATAGAAAAACTAAGCGCAGTTGTATCGCGAGGCGGACTTTTAACACCTATCGAAGCGGGAGCATACGAAATCAACGAGGACATGGTTTGGCAGCTCAAGTATAAACCGCAAAACGAACACGCCTCAAATGTGGGAGCCATGATTGCCTTTGCCATCGGAAATGAACTGGCGATTCCGGCATATATTTATGACGGCATTACCGTAGACGAACTGAAACCGATCAACAAAATCTGCGGATTCAAGGAATTTCGTCGCAAGGGCATGGGGCATAATCTGAATACCAGAGCCGCCGCCATGCGTTACGCCAAGGAAACGGGAAAGAGCTATAAGGATATTACGGTTATCGTTGCCCATCTGGGAGGCGGAATTTCGGTTAATCTGCACCATAACGGCAAGATAGAAGATTTTATTTCGGATGAGGAGGGGCCTTTCTCCCCTGAGCGTGCCGGAGGACTTCCGCTTTTCGATGTAATCAAAATGTGCTACGAGCCGGGAATGAATTATGACGCCATGATGAAAAAGGTGAAGCGCCAAGGGGGGCTCATGTCCCATCTTGGAACCACGGAATGCCGGGAAGTGGAAAAGATGATCGGGGAGGGCGACTCATACGCCAAACTGGTCTACGAGGCAATGGGACTTAACATCGCAAAGAACATTGCAAAATGCGCGCCTTTTGTTAAAGGAAAGATCGACGCGATACTTTTGACAGGGGGCATTGCATATTCAAACTACCTGACCGATTACATCAAGGAGCACACGGAATTTCTTGCGCCGGTTATCGTATATCCGGGAGAGGACGAGATGCTTTCCCTTGCCCTGGGAGCCCTTCGGGTACTGAAGGGAGAGGAAAAGGCAAAGATATATCACAAGGTAGAAAATCCGGGATATTGACCCGGCAGCTATTTTCAGAAAGGAAACAACATGAGTTATCAAGTAAATATAAATTCGCTGAAGCCTTTTAGCAGAGGCGTAAGCATCATTGGCGTAGGTGCTACTCCTTTCATGTTTTCCATGGACAATCCGGAAACAAAGGGACTGACCGAGGGAGAACTGTTCGGATATGCGGCGATTGAAGCCATGAAAGACGCGGGGCTTACGGCAAAAGATGTGGATATGTATATCCATGCCCAGGCAGGCCCGGGCTGGCAGGAGGATGCCGGAACTCCAAATATGCATGTGGCAAACTGGTTCGGAATGAAGGGAAAAGGCTCCGTTCACCATTCGGAGGCTTGCTCTACCGGCTATGTTGCACTGGAGCAAGCGGTTATGTATGTGGCATCAGGTGTTTACGACATCGTACTCAGTGGTGCCTGCGATATGTCCTATTCTATATTGGCAGACCCCATGAAGCCGTCATTTATGCGCAGACACTGCACCGACCAGATGTGGGGCGGAATCGTTTGCAACGCCCAGCCAAAGGACTATTCAAGATGGGCTCACAGCGCAGGCTCTCTTGGCGCAGAGGCATGGCTTGACCGCTATGTCATCGAAAACGGCTTAGAGGACAAAATAGACGATGTTTTGTGTACCATGTCAAAGTTCTCACGGGAAACCGCATCAAAGAACCCTCTCAGCGTATATCAGGACACCTATGACGATATGGCAAAGATGTTCCGAATGAAGGACGCAGACGAGTTC
>CAVJCN010000030.1:0-10359 GCA_963647945.1 Absicoccus sp.
GATCTACCGGCTCCGGTAAAACAACGACGTTTATCAATCCCATGATCCAACTCCTCGGTGCCACGAACTGCGGGAGTTCTATGATTATGACGGACCCTAAGGGCGAGTTGTTCTCTCTCCATTCCAAATTTCTAAAAGAGCGCGGCTATGATGTGCTGCTGCTTGACCTGCGTGACACCTACGCATCCAGCCGCTGGAACCCGCTCGACAGCATTTGGGATATGTATCAGGAGTATGTTCACACGGGTGACGGCATTCGTGCCCACCGTGATGCAATGGGGGACTATCCGGAACTGAAACAGCCGAACGGATCCGTTGAAGACGGTGAACTCTGGATTGAATGGAATGGGCGCGCCTATGCGGATCCCACGCACTGCCAGGATGATATTACCGTAGCGAAACAGAAAATATATGATGAGATGTATGAGGATCTTAACGATCTCATTTCAGTCATGTGCCCTGTGGAGAATACAAAGGATCCTCTCTGGGAAAAAGGCGCACGCTCCATTATCATGGCGATCTGCCTTGCCATGCTTGAAGACAGTGAGGATTCCCGTCTCGGCATGACTAAGGACAAGTTCAACTTCTTTAACATCAACAAAGCTCTGACAAACAGCGAGAACGAATTTCAGGCGCTGAAAGAGTATTTTGACGGACGCAATCCGCTCTCACAGGCGGTCTCCCTCTCGCGGCAGGTGCTTTCTGCCGCAGATCAGACGATGGCCAGCTATATGTCCATTGCATTTGATAAAATGAATATGTTCAACGACCGCGGCCTGTGCGGCCTGACATCCACTACGGATATTGATGCGGCGCAGTTTGCGCAGCGCCCCACGGCGTTGTTTTTGAAAATACCAGATGAAAAAGACACCCGCCACGGCCTTGCCTCCGTGTTTGTGCTTTGTATGTACAAGGCGCTTATCAAGGTCGCGTCCGCGCGTGAGGATTTAAGTCTTCCGCGTAATGTCTATTTCATCCTTGATGAGTTTGGTAATATGCCTAAAATTGAAAAATTCGACAAGATGATCACGGTCGGCCGTTCCCGTAAAATCTGGTTCAACATGGTCGTTCAGAGTTACTCCCAGCTGAACAATGTCTATGGAGAACAGGTGGCGGATATCGTAAAGTCCAACTGCGGCATGAAAATGTTCATCGGATCCAACGATATCGGCACTTGCAAGGAGTTTTCCGAACTGTGCGGAAACATGACAGTGCGTACAACATCTACCTCTTCTTCGCTGGGCAGCAAGGAAGGCGATGTGAGCGTTTCCTCTCAGACGCAGACGCGCCCGCTGATTTATCCCAGCGAGCTGCAAAAGCTCAACAATAAAGAATCGACCGGAAATGCGATCATCGTCACTTTTGGTAACTATCCGCTGCGGACGAAGTATACGCCCAGCTATAAATGCCCCTTCTATCAAACGGGGCAGATGGATATGGAAGAACTGCGCAGCCATGTGTTCCGGGCAGACAGTGTGTACTATGATTTGGGAACACGCAATAATACTGTACTTGGCGAAAGGGCGTGAGGTGCAATATGATAAAACGAAGCTTCCTCCTTTCACTGCTTGTGGCCGTGTTGCTGGGAACGCTCTGCGCTCCGGCACACGCTGCATTCGGATACAGCGGACCGTTGGATCCGGAAACAGGAGAGCCGCTGCAATCTTCTGACGGCTCGGATGCCTACAGTGACCGCGTTACAGTATCTGAAGGCGTATATTACGACCGCAGCCGGTTGGGCTATCTCTACACAGTCAGCGGCAGCACACAGCTCTTGTGTACTGCAGCGAATGGCATGGTCGTGCAGGAGGAAGTTCGGGTTGAACCGGACGCCGGGGTGGAGGTTACGGTTTATCGGAACGGGACGGCCCTCACAGAACCCGATCTGACGCACATCTATGAGACGGGTGACTATGTTGTGGAGGCAAATGTCAACGGCCAGCGATATCAGGTGCTTTCCTTTTCCATCGTGGGTGATGTTACCTGCCGCCTGAGCGGATATACCATGCCGAACGGATTTGCCATTACCGGCGCCACTCTGGATGGAGAGGAAACCTACTATGACCGCGATTACATCAGTATGACGCAGGAAGGGCACTATGTGGTGGATTATCGCTGCGTCCGCAATGGCCTGAACTATGAACTGGATGTGACCGTGGACACTACGCCGCCGGTTTTGGCGCTTTCTGAGCTGGACGAAAAAAATCAGGCCAGAGGCCCGGTTTCGCTGGCGGACATCGAAGATGGAGCGAGCATCAGCATCACGCTGGACGGAAAACAGATCTCCTACAAGAGCGAACTGACGGAGAGCGGCGAATACCAGATCGTTTTGATGGACAAGGCGGGGAATGTGACACAGTATGCGTTTACCATACTGATTTACTTTGATTTGAACAGTCTTCTGTTTTTTGGCATTGCGCTCGCCGCCGCTGCTGCCGTCGGCGTATACATTGTTATTTCAAGAAAAAGGCTCACGGTGCGCTGAAGGCGCGTTCCAAGGCTTCCGTGGAGGGGGTAATTGATATATGAGTTCATTCATCAACATCGTGAGTACATGGTATGCTTCAGGCGGCATTGGAGGGCTTCTTTCCAACGCTTTTTATGCGATCCTCTATACGATCGGTTCTGGACTTTGCTGGATCGTTGGCATTTTGAGTCAGTTCTTTTCCGTGATGAGCGGCATGGTCAAAGTCCGCTATAACGGATCAGTTCAGACGCTGATGGATGTTTTCTTCGGCAACACCGTTGTGGAGAAGCTGTATTGGGCCATGGCGCTGATCGGCATTCTGCTCTGCTTTGTGTTCGCGATCATCGCGGTGGCGAGAAAATCGGTGGATTCCGGCGACAAAATGCGCCAATCGATGGGCGGGATCCTGACGGGAATGTTTAAGGGGATGCTGATTATCATCAGCCTGACGTTCATTCTGAGCGCGGTGCTGTCCCTTTCGGACAAACTGCTCACACAGATCAATTATGCCTTCAACCACGCGGATAATCTGGGGCAGGAGGACACGATTGAATTTAAGGACGATCAGTATGCGGCAATGGCACGGGTACTGGATACGATTGGAAACTATTCTCTGAACCCCTCTTACAACAGCCGCTACAATCTGAACAACTGCTACAATGAGATCCGCGCGGATCTGCAGTATCTGACGCAGCAGGGCGTCTTTGACTTCTACTATGTGGACGGGGATTCCGGCCCAACATGGCAGTCCGCCCTGCAGGGGATCGTCAATGCTGCGGACTTGAACGAGGATCTGGATTTCGATGTTTATAATACCGCTGTATCCGATGCACTGCTCAACTGCATGGAGATCATGCGGACAGACAGCGCGTTTGCGCCGCTGCGGTCTTATACGCGCCAGTACAGCAGTAGCAGCAGCGGCACCAGCATTCCGCTTGACCGGATCGTGATTCTGATGTGTACGCTGCAGGCGGCGAAGAATTCTATTTACAATGATAACGCCTCCCTGGAAGATCCGTTGCGCGCCCCGTATTACATAGGGGAAAAAAGCGTCTACAACTATGCGGAGATGTCCTCGGATTTTGATATGAGCAGTGTCAGCTATATTTTGATGATTATTGTGGCGTGCAAGCTGATCTGGGATCTTGCTGTCATCATACTCGACTGCATAGCGCGTATCTTTAATATGATCTTCCTGTATCTGGTTGCCCCGCCGTTTATCGGCGTGATGCCGCTGGATGAAGGCGGAAAATTCAAACAGTGGATGACCGCCTTTGTGGTACAGTGCTTCGGCGTGTTCGGAACGGTGATCGCAATGCGCGTGCTGCTGATTTTCATTCCCATCATTGCCAACAGCAGCCTGGTTCTGTTTGATAACGCGATCCTCAACCAGCTTGGAAAGCTGGCCCTGATCCTTGGCGGCATGTCCACCGCCAAACGCGCCAGCGGCGTTATCACCGGCATTCTGGCGGACAGCGCCGGCTACCAGGCGATCAATGCCAGCAATCTGGGCGACTCGGTCCGCAACACGATGGATCATCTGCGCAACCGCGTTACCGGCTTCGGCAACGTGGGGGAAATGGCAAAAAACGGACTGGGCATCCGCAGCCTGTTTGAAAGCAAGGAGAAATCACAGAAGCAAGCCTCCAGCGGCGGGTCTGCGCCGGGCAAGGCGCCTATCTCCGGTGACACGGACGATGGGTGGGAAGCTCCGGAGCCGCCTGAGGCGCCGCCAATGCCGATCGGCGATTGGCGGGGCGAGACCACGGAGGGACCTGAGGTGCCGTCTATGCCGGTAGGCGATTGGCGGAGTGTCCCTACACAGGGGCCTGACGTGCCGCCAATGCCGCACTGGGATTCGGACCAAAAGATGCAGGTTGCGACCGCTCCGTCGGAAGTACCGCCGGTACCAAGCGGAGATTGGCGGGCGGACACGCAGCAGCAGGAGGGAGTTCCCGAGGCACCGCCCGTGCCGCGTTGGAGTGCCAGTGTGGGAGCTCAAGTGCCCGAGGCACCGCCCATGCCGCATTGGAATGCCAATGCGGGAGTTCAAGTTCCCGAGGCACCGCCAGCGCCGGTTTGGAGTGCCGAAGCAGGCGCACAGGTGGCACCACCGCAGCCCGTGGCGCAACAGCAACAGCAACAGCCGCAGCCCGTTCCGCAGCAGCCTATCGTGCCGCCTGCCGGGCCGCCGCAGCATTAAACTTTAACCTCGGCGGAAGCACCGCGTTTGCATAAATTGTAACGATGAGGAAGTGACTGTACCCTATGAGACTGATACCGGGTAAGACAAAGGTAGAAATCGAATTATTCAAAGGCGTCAATCTGTCGGATATTCTGGTCGGCGGTGTGGCATCGGCGATGATCATACTGGTGCTAATGTCCAGTCTGCCGGGGCGGCTCGTCATTGTCCTTGTCATCGGCATTCTGACCATCGGCCTGCTGGCGAGGATGGACACGGTGCCCAACTATGTCTATCTGCTGCACATCCTGCGTCATCTGGGATACACGCGGCGCTTTGCGCGTATGTGCGATGACCAGCTGCTGCTGGCCCGGAAAGAGGGGACGGCAGATGAAATGTCCTTCGAGCGCCTGTTTGCGGAGAGACGGGGGCTCAAGCTCTCCGCAAGAGAGCAGCGGCAGCAGGAGAAGGAAAGACGCCGGTTCCGCAAACAGGAAGATAAACTGCTGAAAAGCAAAAAAGTCTCTCCGGAAGAAAAGCAGGCGATTCTGGATCGTCGTGCCGCCGAAGAGGAAGAGGCGGAGACGGATGACGGCGTCGAGGACTGGGACGAAGCAGCGGAGGAGACCAAGCAGGAGCGGAAGGCGCGCCTGAGAGCGGAGAAAGCCAAGCGCAAAGAAGAGGATCGTCTGCTGAAAAGCAAAACGGTCTCCGCGGAAGAAAAAGAGTCGATCCGTGCCCGCCGGGAAGCTGCCGCGAATGAGGCGGCCCGCAAAATGGCGGAAGCAAAAGATGAAGAGATTGAGCGTATTCCCGTGGAGCAGATTATGGCGTTTACGGGCATTGAGAATGGCTTTATCGAGTACGGCGGCAAATACTTCGGTGCCGTACTGGAGATCCCGGCAGTGGAATTTCGCTTCTTCAGCAGCTACCGGCGCAATAATGCCATTGAAGGAGGCCTGGGCCGGGTCCTGCGAACGATCAACTCGGAATACTCCGCAAATATTGTCAAAATCGAACGGCCGATCATATATGACCGCTATCTGCAGCTCGAATACGGCCGGCTGAATGATTTGAAAGCCTCCTTTGAAAAAGGAATGCTCAGCGAGGCAGAGTACAAGGCGCGCATTGAGATCCTTTATGACCGGATCAATGATGTGAAGGCTCTTTGTACCGACAACAAGGTGATCGAGCCATTTTACTATCTGGTGCTATTTGAGAGCGACAGACGCCAGTTGAACAACCAGGCGGAAGCGGCGATGAATACGCTGCGCTCAGCGGAAATGTCACCCAGACGCTTGAATGACAAAGAACTGGCGGTATTTCTGCGATATACCAATCAACTGGACTTTGATGAACACGATATTGAACGCATCGAACCCAAGGACTATACGCAGTGGGCCATGCCGCAGACTGTGGATATCAAGGCACGCACGGTTGAGATCAATCATATCATCACGCACAATATGCGTATGGTGGCTTATCCCACCGCGGTCGGAGACGCATGGCTGGCAAGCGTCATGTCCATACCCGGGACAAAGGTTGTGATCAAATGCCGTCCGATGGAGCGCAGCAAGGCCATCCGCGGCATCGACCGTTCCCTTCAGGAACTGCGTGCGCAGTACACGGCAACTGGCGTGGACTCCCGCCGCATAGAACTGCAAAGCCACATTGAAACGCTGGGCAATCTGCTCGCTACGCTCCAACAGGACAATGAGTCGCTGCTGGAAGTGAATGTCTATGTGACGGCTTATGACATTGCTGCCACGCGGGCCAATCATTCCATCGTTCAGCCGCCCAAGTCGGATCGTACGGTTGTGACCAACATGAAAAAGACCGTGCGCCGTTACTATCAGGAAAACGGCTTCCGGCTCAACAACATGGAGTTCGACCAGATGCAGGCGTTTATCGGTTCGCAGGTCAGCGGTTATGATCCCATGCTGCGCCAGAGCCGCGGAATTCCCAGCAACTCGCTTGCCGCGTGTTTCCCGTGGATTTTTGCGCATGTGTCTGATGTGGGCGGAATCAAACTCGGCCGCAGCCAAGGCGTTCCGGTCTTTATCGATTTCTTCCGGCGCGACAGCGAGCGCGTGAATTCCAATATGGTCATTGTCGGCAAATCAGGCTCCGGCAAATCCTATGCCACCAAGAGCCTGCTGACCAACCTTGCCGCTGAGGACTGCAAAATCTTTATTCTTGACCCCGAAAACGAATATACAGAGTTGGCGGAGAACCTGCACGGCAAATTCATCAATGTAGGCAACGCCCAATTTGGACGGCTCAATCCTTTCCAGATCATCACGGCTCTTGACGATGACGAAACGGACAGCGCCACCGTCTCCGGCAGCTATGCGACACATCTGCAATTTCTGGAGGAGTTTTTCCGCCAGATCCTGCCTGATTGTGACAAAGACGCCATGGAGTACCTCAACAGTCTGATCGACCGGATGTATACGAATCATGGCATTACGGGAGAGACGGATCTGAGCAGGCTTCGCCCGGAGGATTATCCGGTGTTTGACGATCTGTACGATGCGGTGCTTGCGGAGTTCCAGCAGACGGATAACGAGTATATCCGCACCATTTTGCGGACTCTGATGAATTATGTGGCGAAGTTTTCTACGGGCGGGCGGAATGCCAACATCTGGAACGGCCCCTCTACCGTTACCACCGATGAAAATTTTACGGTGTTCAACTTCCAGAGCCTGATTTCCAACCGCAACAGCACCATTGCCAACGCGCAGATGCTGCTGGTGCTCAAGTACATCGATAACGAGATCATCAAAAACCGCGACTACAACACGAAGTACGGTCTGCATCGCAAGATCGTGGTGGTCATTGACGAGGCACATGTCTTTATTGATACCAAATTCCCGGTTGCCTTAGACTTTATGTTCCAGTTAGCCAAGCGCATCCGTAAGTATAACGGCATGCAGATTGTCATTACACAGAATATCAAGGATTTTGTGGGCAGCGAGGAGATTGCCCGTAAGTCGACCGCCATCATCAACGCCTGCCAGTACAGCTTTATCTTCTCCCTTGCACCAAATGATATTCAGGATCTCTGCAAGCTCTATGAGAAGGCTGGAGGAATCAATGAGGTGGAGCAGGAGCAGATCACCACAGCGCCCCGCGGGCAGGCCTTTACCGTTATGAGTCCGACGAGCCGGTCGACCTTCCGGGTCGAGGTGCCGAAGAGCGTGGTCGCAATGTTCCATGAACACGATTACCAGAGCCGGTATTTTTCCGGTGAAAACGGAGAACAGGTCTGGGAGCGTGTTGTGGGTGAGAGCCGCGAGAAACACCTTGAAAGCAGACTCAAGCGTTGGGGTGAAACAGAAGAGAAAATGGTTCAGCCCGCGCAGACGCGCCACAGCGTGACCTTTGTCGAGACGGATGCGGAAAGCGAAGCGGCGAGCAGAAAGTCTGAAGTGGCGGAGAAGGCCAGTGTCCATACCGATGTATCTGAGACGGAAACGGTGCAGAAGGCACAAGCCCCCGCTGCGGCACAGCCCGTGCCTACAGGTACGGATGCGGCGCTGACAGAATTACTGAGCCGTTTCAGTTATGATGCGCTGCTGCGCGAGATTCAAAGAAGCGTGGAGTCCGCTGTGGACGCCCGCATAAAGATTGCACAGCCTGTATCTGAAGCGGGACAGGAAACCAAAGCGGCTCACACCGTGGAAGTTGCACCGGAAGACATACCAGCGGCCGAAAATATGCCGCAGACCAACGAAACTCCCTCTGCACCAGCCAATGGGCCTGTGGGAGAGGCAGAGCGGATCATGCCGCCTGAGGTACCTGCGCCCGAGCCGGAAACCATTGAAGATTCTACCGCTCCGGATGAAGAACTCGCTGAAGAGGCAGCTGACACAGTACCGGTACCGCAGCCTGCAACCGAAAGCACGCCGGAGGATACGCGGGTCGTCGAGTCCCGGACTGACACCGACGAGACGATCGCGCCTGACCCCTCGCAGAGTGCGGGTGGATCGTCGGCGGAAGTGGATGACGGTATGGATATCGTCGCGTTCCTGCAGGCCAACATTGGGGAGATCGAACTGCCGACCCCCATTGAAACCATGGAAATGTTTGATGAAAAGATTGTCGATGTTTCGTTGGAAGAGTTGATCCAGTATAACAATAAACAGCGCGGCAAGCGCAGATGAAGGAGCAAAGCAATGGAAATTAAACTCATCAATCGCGGCCAGGAGGGCGAACTGGTGCTGCGGGGGCGTCTGGATTCCATGACTGCGCCTGAAGCAGAGGAAATCTTTATGCAGACGGCGGAGCGCTTTGATAAACTCGTTTTAAATATGGAGGATGCAGAATACATCTCCAGCGCGGGGCTTCGTGTCATCAAACGGGTTTATATGGCTATGGCGAAAAAAGGCGGGAGTCTGGTATTGACCCACGTACGGAAAATGGTCATGGAAGTTTTTGAGATGACCGGATTTGTGGGATTCCTGACCATCAAATAAGCCATAGGAATGTGCGGGACATACATAGACGGAGGAATGCGCAATGCGTGGAATAAACGGGGAAAAAAGAACAAAGCTGAGGCATATTCTGGCGCGGAGAGCAGCCCGTTTTACCGCCTTTCTGCTGGCGGCTGCGATGCTGCTGCCAGGTGGGGGGCTGACCCCGCAAAAAGCGGAGGCGGCCGCCTACGGTGACTTGGGCAGCAACCTGAATGACAACACTTACGCCCTGCAGGTGAGCACCGGCGCAGTAAGTGTAACAGGAGACCTTGCCGACGAGATATTATATTTTAAAATTACCTATGAGGACGAGGATGGGTATATCCGCAGCCATCGTATTTTTCCCGGAGAGGATGCCCTGAAGAATTCGATGGATTGGGCAGAGCAGCAGGTAAAAGCACTTGAGGAAAGCGGTGCGGTCGTGAATCTCCGCCAGCAGATTCTGAATAAGCTGGGCGTTTCTGTTACGAACGAGGAGAAAGCGTTTCAGGCATATGCCATGGACACTTTCTTTTTCCAGCCGCTGAAGAAGGTGAAGAGCATACAGAGCGTAGAAGTTCTGATGTGCGATAATACCACAGCGGTGAAGAACGATGCAAAGGATCGGAATACGGCAACAGACAGTAAGAGCACGGATAAGTCGGCGGCGGAGAGCGGAAACGGCACCAATGGAACGTGGACCTGTCAGGGAATGCGTATTTATCAGGTGTCCAATGTGTACGGTGTGAGGATGTACGGGTATGTCTCCAGCCGACGGTATGCGGACTTTTCCGGTACGCTGATTGCGAAGATGAGCCAGTCGAAAATGTTCAACTGGAATACGGATCATATGTTCCGCATCACTACGGATGGGAAGGGAGACGCAACGCTGGTCCAGACCAACGAAGCCTATACCACGAGTTCGACCAGCAGGGTACTGCGCGTGGATATCGCAGATACCTATGGTGCCGGCATCCGTGCGCTGGGAAACTACACAAGAAACTCCCTGATCGGATCCCAATTCGGCGAATGTGCTGCACTGACACTGCGTTACCGGGATATCTACGGCGCGACGAGAGAGGCATCCGTCCCACTTGTGACGAGCATCCTAGGCTACGCACTGGAGAGCGGAGTGAGTGACCATGAGGATGTTTCCGGTATTGCGCAGGACGGAGAGACACTGGCGCTGAGCGCAACGCTGCCGGATATTGCCACGCTGGATTCCGTGCGCATTATCTATGGAACCGAAGCGG